>DASTYK010000069.1 GCA_035764935.1 Longimicrobiales bacterium
TCGCGCGGGTGACGTGCTGCTCATCGCGAAGTCGGGTGCGGAGCGGCCGATCGAGGAGAGGTTCTATTTCTCCAGCGTGTACCGCTCCTGGCACGGCAGTGCGACCGAGCAGGACAGCAGGATCTCCCTGTTGCTCGCCCACCCCGCGCGCAGCGGGGAGGAGTTGCGGACGCTGGTTCGCGAGATCGTCGGCGAAGACGTGATGCAGGAGGACGTCACGCCGCTGATCCTCGGACTGCTGCAGGCGGGCGGCGCGGCGCAGCAATAGTCAGCCGACGCGTTGCAGCAGCACCTGCTCGTACGCTTCGATCATCCGATTCACATCGAAGCGTTGTCGGGCGCTCTCCAGTGCAGCAGCCGACATGCGCTCTCGCGTGCCCTGGTCCTGCAGCAGCGTAATCACCGCCTCGCCGAGCCTGGCTGCATCGCCGGGCGGGACCAGCGTGCCCGTCAGTCCGTCGTCTACGGCTTCGATCGGACCGTCGACCGTGGTGGACACGACAGGCAGGCCTGCGGCCATTGCTTCCACGATTGCGTTCGGGAATCCCTCGTGGTGGGTCGGCAGCACGAGCAGGTCGAGCGCCTTCATGAGCGCCGGCGCATCACGCCGGAAGCCGAGCCAGTGGACGCGGGGGGAATCAGCCAGTGCGGTGCGGAGCACGTGCTCGTGCTCGCCCGCACCCGCGATCAGCAGGTGCGCGTTGGGCACCGCCTGCGCGATCCGTGGCCACGCGACACCAAGCTCCTCGATTCCCTTTTCTCGATGCAGCCGCGCAACAAAGCCGACGGCGAGTGCGCCCACGGGCAGGTCGAGGCGTGCCGGCGACGTGTCGTGCATGTGCTGCAGGTCGGTGCCGTTCGGGATCACGATCGGCGCGGGAGCGGCGGGAACGGCGTCGCGCAGCTCGCGCGCGATGGCACGCGACACGCCGACCCACTGCACCTGCTCGAAGAGCCGGCGGCGCCGCTCATCGAGCGTGACGCCCGTCAGACCACGCCGTGCGACGATCGGGATGCCGAGGCGAAGCGCGGGCGGCACGGCGAAATCGATGTCGTTCTCGCGCGCGACGAAGGCGAGGAGCACATCGGGCCGGCGACGCAGGAGCGCCTGCCACGACCAGAGCCATGCGAGTCGCGGTGCGTCACGCCCGATCAGCACCGGCGCTACGTCGAAGCCGAGCTCCCGCGCGCGCAGACGCAGATGCGACCTCGGATGAGCGAGCAGGAAGACGTCATGACCGCGGTCGCGCAGTCCCTGCGCAATCGTGAGGGCCATCGTGGTTCCGCCGCCAGCCCCTTTGCGCGGCTTGGAGATCGCGATTCTCACGCAGCGCGATCACCCGTACAGGTCATCCACGTCCGCATCCGCGAGATCGCAGAGAAAGCCGGCGATGCGTTCGGTGACAGCGGCGAAGAACACTTCCCCTTTTGCCGCCGTCGCCGCCTGCGGATTGCCGATTCCCGTATCCGCGGAGGCCGACGTCCATGCCCGGGGCGCCCAGGCCCACCCCTCACGCAGCGCCCCGATGCGGAAGCGCCGCTCCGCCCCGGGTCCCGCCTCCTCCAGGGGCAGTACCAGGTCCGGCGCCAGGTGCATGATCATGCTGGTCTCCATCTCCCCTGCATGATCCCCCGGCTCATCGAAGTGCTGTGAGAGATCGGCCGCAGCGTACCAGTTCACGACGCAGAGGAACGGGTCCACGTCGGGCTGAAGCTCGCGGACGATTGCCTTGAAGTCGTTGCCGCCGTGCCCGTTCAGGATGACCAGCTTGCGGATGCCATGCGGCTCGACAGAGGCGACGATGTCGGCGAGCACCGCGCCCTGCGTGCTCGGGTTCATGTTGATGCAGAGCGGGATGTCGATCTGCCCGGTCTGCACACCGAACGGAATGGTCGGCAATACGATGACGCGCGCGCCGGCTTCCCACGCGATCCGCCCGGCTTCCGCGGCGACGCGCTCCGTCTCGATCACGTCGGTGCCGTACGGCAGGTGGTGATTGTGCGCCTCCGTGGCGCCCCAGGGCAGCACAGCGACGTCGAAGGTGGCGTCGCGGACGGAGTGCCAGTTGGTCTCGGCGAGGATCCAGGGGCGTGGGGGCACGGCGGCTCCTTTGTTCGTTCGAGTGCAGTGACAAGATAGAACATGGCCGGCGGAATGACGAAAGGGCCCCGGCTGAATGCCGGGGCCCTCGTTACGTCCCGGGCGCCAGAGGATCCGCTGCCTCTCAGTCGCGCCGTCAACTCGACACATCGCAAGGTGGGTGCGCGAGAACTCCGACTTTCCGGCGCCAGGCGCCGTTTGTCTGCGAACGCTTCGTCGCTGATCGAAGCGCTTTCGAGAAAACGGCATCTGGGGCCGGAAACCCTGCATCTTTGTCCGAAGTGGGGGCGACATGTCGGGTTGACGGCGCGCGTGCGCATCCGAAGTGGCAGTCAGTGACGAACTATGGGCGGAGCACCAACGGCTCACCGATGTCGTCGCCGCCGCCGGACAGCGCCGCACCGTCCCGGCGCCGATTTGGACCGAACGAGTACACGCGGAGCGCAATGCTGTCGGCGCTGCGCTCCGTGGCGACCCAGTATGCGGTGCCCCACGGGTCGATCATGTGTTCACGGCGTGCGATTGCACCATCATCATCCGGGCATGCGGCCGCGCGCAGCGCAGTGAGTCCTTCCGCATCGATGTAACCTTCATCCACTGCGGTAAAGACGCGCTTGTGGACGCTGCCCGCGCCCGCGAGTCGACCGGTCGCGGCCTGACCGTACGCCAGTTCGTTGGCGATCGCGGCGGCTTCCGCCTCGGCGCAGACGAGTTGCGCAGGTGTTGCTGCGCCGCGCCCGCTCCAGGCGGCGAGCCCGAGTGCAACGGCCGCGCCGGCCATGGCGGCCGTGGCGGCATCGCGCGGGGCAGGTGCGTAGGTCAGCAGGAACAGGCCGCCGGCGAGCGTCTCGACCCACTCCCCCGTGAACGAAAGCGGATACGTCACGAGGAGCGTGATCGCCAGGGCGAACCACGGGACAGCGGCAATGCGCGGTGACGTTGCCCCGATACGCCCCAGCAGCTCGCGGCCGCTCCGGCTCAGCGACAGGAGCGGCAGCAGGATGCCGAAGCCGGCCAGGGCGAGGATCAGCACCGTCTTCGGCTGGCCGAAGATGTCGGCGAAATTGTGGAGCGTCAGCTCCTGCTGGTAATTGTGCTCCAGGAACGGAGCAGGCGGTGTGAGTCCGATCAGGCGCTGCCCCCAGCTGAACTCCTCACCCGCGACAAAGATGCAGAAGAGACCAACGAGAGCGTCGAAAGTGCGACGGTGACGAACGGCACGGCGCAGCGCGAACACGCCGGCAACGGCGAACAGCGGCACCGTCCACCACTCGATGAACCGGTCCTC
>DASTYK010000070.1 GCA_035764935.1 Longimicrobiales bacterium
CAGCTCTATCATCACTTCACCGTGGACGTGGAAGAGTACTTCCAGGTCTCGGCGCTGGAGCCGCACGTCCCGCGTTCGGCGTGGGAGTCGATCGAGAGCCGCATCGATGTGGGGATGGACCGCCTTCTGGGGCTGCTGGACCGCCATGAAGCGCGCGGCACGTTCTTCGTGCTGGGCTGGGTGGCCGAGCGCCGGCCGGACCTGGTGCGCCGCATCGTCGACCAGGGCCACGAGCTCGCGTCGCACGGCTGGGATCACGCGCGCGTGACGACGATCGGCCCCGAGGAGTTCCGCGAATCGGTGCGTCGCAGCAGGGACGTGCTGGAGCAGATCGGCGGCGTCGAGGTCACCGGCTTCCGCGCGCCGAGCTTCTCCATCGTGCCGGGGCTCGAGTGGGCGCTGAACATCCTGGTCGAAGAGGGCTACACGTACGACTCCAGCCTCTTCCCCGTCGCGCGCCGCGGCTACGGCTATCCGACCGGCGGCCGCGATCCCTACTGGATCGACTGCGAGGCTGGCACGCTGATCGAGGTGCCCCCTGCGACGCTGCGCCGCTTCGGCATGAACCTGCCCGCCGCGGGCGGCGGCTACCTGCGCATGCTGCCCCTCGGTCTCACGCGCGCCGCGGTCGTCAGCGCGGAGCGTCGCAACGCGCCGGCAACGCTCTACATCCATCCGTGGGAGCTGGACCCCGCGCAGCCGCGGCTCGATGTGCCATGGACCACGAAGATCCGCCACTACAGCGGCCTCGCGCACACGGAAGCGCGGCTGGACCAGCTGCTGCGCGCATACACGTATCGGCCCATCGCGTACACGATCGGGCAGATGGTGCATCCCTAGAAGAGCTTGCGGTCTCCCCAGGGCCCGCTCGGAAGGGCGCGACGCTGTGTCGGTCGCGCCCTTCGTATTACGCAGACGATGCTATCCGTAGACCGACGCACAGAATATCCGCGACCCGATGACAGGTCATTCACCTTCATAGAGCCGGGCAAGGTCAATGATCTCCAGGTCGTCACGGTCTTCGGCAGCCCTCACGACAGCCTGGTCGAAGTGTTGCCCGAAAAGCAGCAGCCTGGCTGAGGCAGCGACGGGCCCAAGAGCGCCCCGGGCTTCCTCGAGTCGCACGACGTGTTGAAGCGAGAGGCGTTCACCCACCTTCGCTTCGCCGATCGCCGTCACCGTACGATCACTCGGTGTCTCGGCATCGTCGGCGGCAACGACAACGTCGAGCTCCCTTTGTTCGTTTGCTCCGGTGTCGTCGTTCCGTACGGTCAGGGTTGTGGGACCGACGTGGACAGGTGGTCCCCCTACGGTTTCGCGGCTGGCGAAATGCAGCGCCCAGGACCGGGCCATCGACTCGAAACAGGGTCCTAGAACCCGTGAACGGAAAGTCTGAGTCAGCTCCGCCCACAAAGCGCCGATGTCCGCACCGTGGCGCCGCAGTCGCGCCTGGTGACGGCGGATGATCGCATAGTGGAAGCGGATCAACGGATCGGCCGGCTGATAGGTCGGACGATTCTCCCGTATCGGATCCTGAACTTCCGCAAGAAAATCTGCGGAAACGAGCGCGGAGACCACGCTTGCCAGGGACCCGCCCGGGATCTTCACGTAGTTCGTGAGCGAACTCCACGCATGGTTGCCGAGCGCGACCCCCGCAAGTGTCGAATGATAAAGGTTTGGCTTGCGAGCCCTGGACATGGTGGGGTCTTCGCCGAACAGCAGCTCCACCTCTCCAAACAGGGGAGCAGACGGCGACAGGACGCGACGCGAGACCCAACGGTTGAAGTCCTCGGGATCGGCGGGCAAATCGTGCCCGACCATTTCTCTCGCATAGGCCGCGACCCCACCGATGACAGCGTAAGTGAGAATCGCTGTCTCGAGATCTTCTATCCCATGTAGCAGCCGCGCCGTGCGAAAGTCGAACGGCTGCATTCTCAGGTCCAGGGCCGCTCTCCCTCGGAGGGGTGCGGTTCCCGTCAGCAGTTGTCCCATGACACTCATGGCCGACCCGCACAGAATCAACCGCGTCTGCGTATCGCGCCGGGTGCCCGCCCGCGGTGCGTACGCGCGCTGTATGAGGGAGTCCAGGCCAGGAGTGTGTTCCAGCATATAGGGAAACTCATCGAGTACGACGAGCGTTTCCCCACGGCGCCCAAGTTCCATCAAGGCACCGACTGCATCGCCCCAGGAATCAAAGGAAAGAGGAGCAATGGAGCCGGAATGAGCCCCGAGCTGATCGCCAAGGTCGTGCAGCGATTCCCCGCTCGACCCACGTACAGCATGGTAGTAGAAACCGTTTGTTTGTTCTGCCAGGGCCTGAAGCATGAAGGATTTTCCGATCCGCCGCCGGCCCCAGACCAGACCCAGGCTTGCCCCGTCCTCACCGCTCGTGGCGAACTCTGCCAGCTGTCGCCATTCGGCCTCACGACCGATCATGTCCTCGAGCGGATGAATCGCCATTATCTAACTCAATCATAATTGAGTAAACTGTACTTGACCAAGATAGCCTGCGGTTCTGTCGTGCCGCAAGATGGTCAAACACAGTTCACTAAATTATAATTGACCATGTGTGGAGCCGACAGGATCGTGGCCTGGCTTCCTCAGGCTTTCTCCAGGCCGGGGGCGCCCGGAGCACCTCCTGGCGCCGGTCCCCTCCTCAGTACTGCGCCAGCGTACCCGTCCGCTTCGCGTACCGCAGGCTCCACGAGAAGACCACCATGCTGATGGCCAGCAGCACGCCGCCGATCACGGCGAGCACCGCGACGTCACCGGCCACCGCACCCAGCGTTTGCCCGGAAAGCAGCACACGCCGCAGCGCACGCAGCCCGTACGTCGTCGGCATCAGTGCGGCCAGTGGCCGCACCACCTCGGGAATCACGGTGGTCGAGTAGTAGACGCCGCCGAGCAGTGTGAAGGCGCCGAGCAGTGCCGGCCCGATCGGGCCGGTCGTGCGGAATACCAGTGTACCGGACGCCAGCAGGATGCCGAACGGCAGGTGCGCCAGCACGAGCAGCGCAACGATCAGCGCGGCCAGCGGCACTCCCGTCCAGAACAGCGTGCCGCCGAACAGCGCGATGCCCGCGATCAACAGGGACGACCGGGTCACCGCCCAGAGAATCCCGTAGCCGGTGAGTCCCGCGAGCAGCTGCTGCAGCGACGTCGGCGTGGAGAACAGCGACTCAAGCGTTCCGGACGTGATGCCGCCGGCGATGGCCTGTGGCAATCCGCGCACGCTGATGCCGATCAGCTGCATCGCCGCGAGACCGATCACCAGGAAGCCGAAGTACGCGCCGCCTTCGCCCGCGATCGATTCGGCGACCACCGGCTGCAGCGAGCTGCTTACCAGGTAAACCGGAACCAGCATCGCCAGGAGGCCGCCGAGCGAGAACACGACGTTCATCCGGTAGCTCGTGAACGTCAGCCAGTGGATGCGGATCAGCGCGATGATGCTCTTCATGCCGGCTCCATCTCGCGGCGCCCACGCTCCGCCCGCACCCGCTCGAGCAGGTCGGCGAGTGACAGGTCGTCGCGCGTGAAGCGGGAGACAGTGATGCCCGCACGCACGATCGCGTGCAGCAGCTCCGCCGCGCCCGCTTCGTCGGTCGGCACTTCGATCCTGACACGCTGCCACGCCTCGTCGCCGTTCAGCGTGACATCGTCCACACCGACGATCGCTGCGCCCGCCGCATTCACGCACGCTTCCAGCGCGGGATGATGCCCCTGCGTCGTCCAGATCGAGCAGCTCCGCACGCGCGACGACGACAGCAGCTGCTCCGTGTGACCGACCGCGAGCACGCGCCCCTGGTCCAGCACGACGACCCCGTCGCACAATTCCGCGACCTCCTGGTGATCGTGCGTCGCGAGCAGGATCGTCGTGCCGTGCACGCGGCGAACCTGCTCACGCAGGAACTGTCGGAACTCCCGCGCCGAGATCGGATCGAGACTGCGCGTCGGCTCATCGAGCAGCAGCACGTCCGGCCGGCCGAGCAGTGCACGCGCGATCAGCAGCCGCTGCTTCATGCCCGACGAGAACAGCCCGACCTGCTTGCGCCCCGCGTCCTGCAGCCCCACCTGCTCCAGCACCTCGCCGATGCGCGTGCGCGCTTCCGCGCGCGGCAGCCTGTACAGATCCGCATACAACCGGAGGTTCTCCTCCGCCGACACGCGCCAGTACAGGCTGCGCTCCGCCGCCAGCACCGGGATCAGCACCCGTCGCACTTCGTCCGGCTGCCGCACGACGTCGAAGCCGCTGATGCTGGCGCTGCCCTCGTCGGGCAGGATCAGTGTCGCGAGGATCTTGAACAGCGTGGACTTGCCGGCGCCGTTCTGCCCGAGCACACCGAAGCACTCGCCGCGCGCGACCGAAAGGTCCACACCGTGCAGTGCGATGCGCATGTCGCGCGCGGCCGGGCGACGCAGTGCGTCCTTCCAGCCGCGCTGGACGGCGAACCGCTTGCCGAGCGACGTGACGCGAACGACAGGCTCACTCATGTCAGCCGGCCGGAACGCGCAACGGGATCGAGCCGCCGTGCCACGTGAGGATCTGATCGACGACTTCGTCGAGGCGATCGATGTCCCGGGCAACGGCGAGCTCGTAGACCGGGACCGCCGCGGCAATCGACGCTGCGCCCCTGAGCAGTGCGCCGGCGAACCGGCCGCCGAGCATTGCACCGATCTTCGCCTGCGACACCAGCCCCATCACTGCAGGCGATCCCGCCAGCCGCCGCCTCCGGACCGGCGCGACGTCCGCCTGCGCACGCGCCGGCGTCACCAGGTAGATCGCCGCCACGGGAGCGCGGCCCGACAGCACTCGACCGGCATCCAGCGGAGGCAGTGCAATCTTGCCGTCCCGCCCCGCACGCACGTCCTCGCCCTGCCCGCTCGTGCCATCCACGCCCGGCCGTAGCCGGATGCTCGGGATCCCCGGCAGTGCGAGGATCGGGGCGTGCGTCGTGAGTGGCAGCGCGTCGTCGGTCACGAAGCGCGCGCCCGCCTCGAGCAGCAGGCGAGCCAGCGTCGACTTGCCCGTGTGCTTGGGCGCGACGAAGCCGATCACGCCATCCGCGACCTGCACGCCGCTGCCGTGCAGCGTCATGATCCCGGCCACCTGCATCGCCATGGGGATCACCCGCCCGAGCAGGTGACTGCGGCCGAAGTCCCACCACGGCTCCGCGTTCGGCTGCCACAGGATCGTCCGGCAGCCGTTCACCAGGTCGAAGATGCCGGTGTCATCAACCGTGATGCGGTACCCGAGCACGTGCCGGTACAGTCGGGCGCTGACCGACCCGTATATCGCCTCCTCGCCCAGGAGCTCCATCCCGTCCCGGTCGGGCAGCGTGTCCGCGAGCTGGATGCTCCAGCGCACGGGGCCTGGTTCCGCCGGATGCAGCTCGGGGAACGGCATCGTCGAGTGCAGACGTTCGCCGTACACCGAGTAATGGAAGCTCCCGCTCATGCCGCGCGTCCCGACGGCGAGGAGTCAGTGCAGACGCGCTGTGAAAGGGGATGCGCCGGAGCCGAGCGCCTGGCTGGCTGCGTCAAAGTCTGTGCGGGATGTTGCGGGAGGTACTTCCAGGTGCAGGGCGGCGGGAATGCCCGCCCCGCACGTTCCGCTTCCTCAGGACGCCGTGGGCGTCTCGTGAAGGAGGAACTCGCGCCAGCCATCGGCCGCGAAATCGAGCGCCCATGCGAAGCCGCCGCCGCGAGTGATCTCGCGGAATGAGCCGAGCCGTTTGAGCGAGGGCTTCTGATACATCGAGACACCTCCGACAGCGTTCCCCTGGAAGCCCAGGGTGGGAAGGGCGGATGTCCGCCCGACCGGGGAGCAATTGCGCGCGTGCGCCGCGCGCAAGAACAGGACCGACCACCGTCGCTGGAAAGTCGTTGGCGCGCGTGACGATTCCCGCCCACCGAAAATGCCGGGGAACGGACTGTTGCGGGAGTATCGCAACGGACCGTCGCAGGGGAGGCACCCCTCAGCCCGGAGCGTTGCACCGCAGCCACGCCTCCACGAACAGGGTCAGGGACACGTCCGTGGAGGACCACCAGTGCGGCTCTGCCGTGCGCTCCCGGAACGTCCGGGCATCGATGATCCCCAGCTCGTCACTGATCCAGGCGTGCTCCGACAGGTCGTCGATCAGGCGGGCAGTGTCGCTGGCCCAGCGCGATTTCAGCACACCGAGCCCGCTGCCCGGCTTGAAGCCACCGGCCTCGGCTTCCCGCGTGCGCGCCGGCAGCAGCCCCTCCATGGAGCGGTGCAGCAGGACCTTGTAGCGGTTCGGCTGGATCAGCTCGTCGATGGGCCGAGACATCATGAACTCGACGAGCCGGCGATCGTAAAAGGGCATCCGCAGCTCCACCCCCTCGTCGCGATTCAGGTCGAAGGACGCGGCGCAGCCGCGCGGATGCGCCTGGTCCAGCAGCAGCCACGCACGCCGCTGCGCGCTCACGCTGCGGTAGTTGCCGAGGACCCGGTCGGCGTAGTCGTCGCGATCGGATGCAGTGATCCGGTCGAGATCGTCACTGCCGCGCACCCATTCCGACGGCGGCCGCTCGTACGGTCGTGTGCACAGGCGCCGCCGCAGCAGTGGCTCCACCAGGTCGAACACGCGCATCGGCAGCGCCGGTCGGAGCGCACCGTGCACGAACGACGTCCAGCCGCGTGCGCCGACCTGCCTGCGGAACGCGCGCAGCGCGAACAGCCGCCCGCTGCGCAGCAGGTCCGCCATCTGCCAGTATCCGGCGCCCATGACGTTGTCGCCGCCGTGGCCGTTCAGCAGCACGCGCACTCCACGCGATCGCGCCGTGCGTGCGAGCGCCCGGTTGTAGCCCTCGAAGACGTGCCCGTGGCAGTGCGAACGCATGCGCATGCGCGGTTCGAGGTCGTCGTACATCCCCAGGTCCGCGATCGGCACCCTGTGCACGGCCGAACCGAAGGAGTCCGCTACCTTCTCGACGTACCAGGACTCGTCACCGGAGTCGCCGGCCGGGAAGCGGAACGTCAGCAGCTCCGGCGCGATCGCTGGCTGCAGCGATGCCAGGATCGCGGTGGAATCCTGCCCGCCGCTCAGTGCGAGCGCGGTGTCGTCCGGGATTGCACGCTCGCGTGCGACGTCCTGCAGCAGCGTGCGCAGTGTATCCGCTGACTCGTCGCCACTCAGCGCCCGCCACCGGTCGGATCCTCGCGGCAGCCAGTACCGCCACGTCCTGGTCCCTTCGGCAGTGACGTGCAGGCAGTGACCCGCCGGCAGTTCCTGCACGCCGATCCACGCCGTGTGCGTGCCATTGCCGTAGCGCATGAGCAGCGAGCGCAGCACCCCCACCGGATCGAAGGCCGGCTCGCGCCCGCTCCAGTCGACCAGCGCATGCGGCGTGGATGCGACCGCGACGCCGGCATCACCCGTCGTGTGAAAGAGGCTGCGGCTGCCGAAGGGATCCCGCGCGCAGAACAGCGTACCGCTTGCCTCGTCGAGGACGCAGAAGGCGAAGTCGCCCTCGAGGTGATCCACGCACGAGGCGCCGTATGCCTCGTATGCAGCCGCGACCAGGTCGGCAGCGTCACGCGAGTGCGGCTCGACGCCCGCGCGGCCGAGCCGCTCGACCAGGTCGTCGACGAAGTACATCGTGGCGTCGCAGACGACGCGCAGGCTGCCGCGTTCGGCGATCAGCGTCGGCCCCGCGAATCCGGGGCGCGCTTCCCACTCGTCGCGCGCCACCGCGACCAGCCCGCGTGCGCTCCGCGCAGTGGACGAAAGATCGCTGCCGCGGTACCGCATGCGCCCGAGCAGCTCCTGGACGCCCGCGTCCAACATCCCCGCAGCTTCGCCGCACAGCGCGAGTATCGCGCTCATTGAAGGGGCTCGAGCAAGGCGAGCGTGCGCGCGTCAGGACGTCGCATGCGCGCGGGCTCGATCGAACCGTGCATGCTGACGCAGTGCGAGTTGCCCGCCCGCGTATCCCGCGCCAAGCCCCAGCACCGCCGCGGCCACCTGCCAGAACGGTGTGAGCGCAAACCCGAGCAGAACGGGTCCCGCCAGCAGTGCAGTCACCACGAGCACTCCCGCTGCGGCGAGCGGCACCCGCCCGTGCGCGACGAAGCCAGCCGGGAAGAACACCGCGAACAGCCACGCGACGCTCATGATCGTGCGCATGACGCGCCCCCACACGTCCGGGAACATCACCAGTGCCCACGTATCGCCGATCGTGTAGCCGTGCGTGCAGCGTGATCGGGCGTTCACCTGGACGCACACCTCAGCGCGATCGGCCCTGAACCCCAGGCTCGCCGTATCGCCCGGAGCGATCCCCTCGAGCATGGCGTACCCGCGCAGGTCGGGCTCGTCGAAGCGCAGCTCGCCCGCCCGCAGCCGCTGCCGGTACACGACGTTGTCGCGCTGCGCACCGAGCAGCACCACCTCGCGCTGCAGTCCGTCGTAGATGCTCACGATCGGCGCGAGCGACGGCGGCGCCTCGCCCGCAACGAAGCGGACGTTCCACTCCGGCTCCATCAGGAGGGCGCGGAACGCAGAATCCGGGTCGACGCGCATCGCGCCACGCAGCTCGACCGCACCGAGCCGCGACTCCAGCACCTCGCCCTGGTAGTGCGCCAGCCCGCCGAGATCGGCCGTCCATTGCATGAAGTACGTGATCGTCGGCGGCGCAGGAACCAGCAGCGACAACCCGCCGAGCAGCACTGCGATCGCCGTCAGCGCGAGTGCGAGCGATCGGCGCAGCGCGCCGTCCGCACGCGGCAGCCACCAGCCCAGCGTGCGGCCGAGCCACCAGCCCACGATCCCGCCCAGCGAGTTCGCGGCGAGGTCACCGACGTTGGAGTCGCGTCCGGCGATGACCTGCAGCTGCAGCAGCTCGATCGTGAGAGAGAACCCGAATGCGATTGCCGCCACGCGCAGCAGTGAAACGCGCCGCAGCGCCAGCCCGACCCCGAGCGGCGCGAACAGGATGATGTTGGAAATGAAGTCTGCCACGCCGCGCTGGTGGCAGATCAGGCACACCTGCGACGTCCCGCCGCCGCCGGCGCCCGGTACCGGCGTCAGCGTCGCCACCGAGATGGCGGCGACGCCGAGCATCGCCAGCCACAGTCCGACACGCTTCACTGTGCGGCGATTTCCTCCAGCGTCCGTGGCCGGAGCTGCCACACGCCGTTCGACACCGATACCAGCACGCCACTGGCGCGGACGACGTCGCCCACCGCGAAGTCCGTCGCCGAAAACCCCACGCGCGAGTCCAGCATGATCTGCAGCGCGCCGGAACCGTCATCCACCGTCAGCAGCCAGCCACCGCCGGTGTTCGCCACCGCACTCACGGTCCCGCCGACGGTGACGTGATCCGCGTCGCGCGCATCTCCGGTTGCGGCAGCCGCGGCCGCGGTCGAGACCGAGTCCGGCTGGTCGAGACCCACGTTCGACAGCAGCACGACGACCTGGCTCCCTTCGAGGATCGGCTGGCCGAAGCGGTTGCCCACCGTGCCGAGCACACGCACGCTGTCGCCCATGAGCAGCGGCGTGTTGGGAAGCTGCTGGACGCGGATCGCGCCCGTCGCGTCGTACACGTGCACGGCGCCGTCCGAGAACGTCGCGCGCCCGTTCAGCGCGTAGCCGTGGATGTATGCGGAGCGCCCCGGCTGCAGCGCCCGCACCTCCGCGATCGAGAGCGTCGGGAACGCGGCGCTCGCGTCCGCAGCGACACGCGGCTTGAGCTGCCACTTCCCGCCGCCATCCGGCACCAGCACACCCGTCGCGCGCAGGATCGCGCCCGGCACGAACGCGGCCGTGCTGCCGAAGTTGACGTTGTCGTCGAGCACCACGTCGAGCACGCCCGAGCCGTCGTTCACCACGATCACCAGGTCGCCGTTCTGCTGCGGCTGCGTGCCCACGATCTCCGCGCGGATGCGCGCCTGGCCGGCGTCGCGTGCACCGCCCTCTGCGGTCGCCGCGACGACAGTGGACAGCGAGTCCGCCGCGGGCACGCCCGCATTCGCTCGCACGATCCAGATGCCCGGCGCATCCACCGTCACCTGGCCGTCGCGACTCGCCACCGTCCCGATCGCGCGGATGCTGTCGCCGGCCGCGATTGCCGCGGTCACACCCGTCAGCCGGATCGCGCCGCTCGCGTCCCGCAGGTGAACTGTGGAGTCGCCAAAGGTGTTCGTGGCGTTCAAAGCAAGTCCGCTCACCGCGACACGTGCACCCGCCGTCGCCGCACGCGCGTCCTCGATCGCGATCGTGTTCTCTGCATAGCCGACACGGACCACGCGCAGCGCGGTATCCGCGAACGTCACCGTCACGGTGCTCGCATCGAGACCCTGCACGGCGACCGAATCACCCAGCATGCCGCGCGATGCGACCACGCGGTAGCTTCCCACGGGGATGCGCGTCAGCAGCACGGTGCCATCCGCGCCCGTCGTTCCCGCCGCGATCGTATCACCACCCTGCGTACGCACGACGGCCGTGCGCACGCCTGCAACGGCCGCGTCCGGTGCATTGCGGTCGCCGCTGCCGTCGCGGTCGAGGTACGCCTCCATCATCACCGACCCCGTGGAGTCGTCGATCGAGACGGGGCCGTTGTCACTGCATGCAGCAGCGAACAGTGCGAGTGCTGCCAGCGCCAGCTTGCGCATTCGAGTCTACCAGTTCAGCGAGAGACCGAGCCGCAGCGTCCGGCCGGACAGCGGCCACGCCCGCGGCTTGCCGAAATCGGGGTTTGCGACGAGCGGCACGCTGACGACGTCGCCGCTCACGTCCAGCTCTGCGTCGGGGTCCACCAGGTACAGCGCGCTGTCCGGCATGCGCCGCTCCGCGTCCAGCAGGTCGAACGCCTCGACCAGCACGGACGCCGACATGCCGCTCACCGTGAACAGCCGCAGCGCCGCGCTCGCATCCAGCGTGTGCACCGGGTCCGCGCGGCACGCGTTGCGTTCCGCGAAGTCGCCGCTCGCATCGGACAGGCACGACCACTGGCCGACCAGCTCGCTCATGCCCGGCACCGACGCATCCACGAAGACTGGATCGTTGTTGGCGATGCCGTCGGCGTTCGCATCGACACCGGCACGGAAGCCGGGCGTGAACGGCAGCCCCGACTGCACGCGGTACAGGGCGGACAGCGTGAGGCCGAACGGCGCACGGGCAACGGCGCCGATCACGCCGCGGTGCGGCACGTCGAAGTCGGAAGTGTCGTCGATCCACTCGTCGAAGCCCACCGGCATGGTGCGCGTCCAGCCGCCCGCGCGTGCGCCGAACCAGTCGTCCGTCGTGCGGCTGAACGTCCAGCGCGCGAACACGTCCAGTGCGTCACCCGCCTCGTGGTCCAGCGCCAGCGTCACACCCCAGTACTTCGATTCGCCGTCCGCGCTCAGCGCAGCGACCTCGTCGTACTCTGGGAAGCGACGGCCGCTGCCCGGCTCGGCGACCAGCAGCCCGCCCTGCTTCACCAGCGTGCCGAACAGCGCGCGGCCGTACTGGTCCTGCGCGACCGGGTCGTCCGTCAGGTTGAGATCCGTGCGGCGCGGCAGGTTGTCCGTGCGGCGCACCGTGCCGGAGAGCTGCACCGACGTGCCCGCGCCGAGCGTGCGCGTGATCGCGGCGGTCATCCGTGCACTGCGCGGCGGTGCGAAGTCGGGATCGAGCACCGTCAACCGCAGCGCGGTCGTGCCCCCCGCCGCGTCCGCCGGCGGCCAGGCGACGGCGCCGACCACCCGCCGCACGCGCGCCGTTCCGGCATCCGCCTGCCACGCGGCAATCAGCTCGGGGTCGTTGCGGCCGTCGTACACGCCGGTCGCCACTTCCACGCGCCACCCGCCGCCGCCCGGCGTCCACGTGAGCCCCGCGCGCGGGCTGATGCGGAGCGCCGGGTCGTCCGGTGTGTTGTTCGCGATGCCCGTGAGCCGCAGCCATTCCGTGTCCAGCGCCACGTCGTCGGACGGCAGCGTTTCCGCCTCCACGCGCGCACCGACCAGCAGCTCCAGCGCGGGCGACGGCCGCCACCGGTCCTGAACGAATCCGGTGATGCCGACCGTGCTCCAGTCCGCCTCGTTCGACACCGGCTCCGTCCGCACCAGC
This sequence comes from Longimicrobiales bacterium, assembly GCA_035764935.1. Classification (NCBI taxonomy): domain Bacteria; kingdom Pseudomonadati; phylum Gemmatimonadota; class Longimicrobiia; order Longimicrobiales; species Longimicrobiales bacterium. Next base: position 12,072 of record DASTYK010000070.1, read on the forward strand.
GCACCCGTGCCGCCCAGCAGCTCGTCGAGTCCGCCGAACAGGTACGTGCCGTCCGTGTCGTGCACGCCGGTGAAGTCGAAGCTGCTGACGCGCACGCCCAGCCCGAGCTTCACGTCGTGCGCGCCGAAGCGTGCACCGAATGCTTCCTGCACGCTGATCGCCGTCTGCGTCCGCTCGCCCGGAAACGGCGATCGCGAGGTCGCCAGCCCGCCGGGCACGAGCAGCAGCGGCGCGAATTCGAGCGAGTCGCGCTCCACCGAGCCGTGCGTGACGCCGAGCTGCGCGTGGTTCCACCAGCGCTGGTTCAGCATCGAAGAGAGCGAAACGGTGCCCAGCAGATCGAGAGCGTCGCTGCCCACGGAGCCGATGGTCCGACCGGCAACCGGATCCAGCGACGTCGCATTCACGATGACATTGCCGCCGACGTCGTGGCGTTCGCCGACCGGCAGGTCGAACGAGCCGAACGCGCGCACCGTGCTGCCTTCCTGCACCGTCGGTGACGCGTACGGCGCGAGCGCGCCATCGGGAGCCACGCCGGCCGCGATCAGCGCCTCCGCGTCCGGGCCCGCCCACGCAGCAGAGCGCGCACTGCCCAGCATGCGCGCGTCCGCACCCAGTGCGAACCCGCCGCGCCCCGCCGCCAGCGGCCCCATCACGCGCGCCTCGCCCTGCACGTCCGTCCAGCCCTGCTCCGGCTCGAGGGTCGCGCCCGGCAGCGCATCACCCGCAAACGTTCCGCGCGCGTCGACCGATGTGCGACGCGCACCGGTGCGCGCATGGGCACTCAGGATCCCGCCCGCCGCGCCGCCCCACTCCACGTCGACGGCATTGGTCGCGAGCTCCGCGGCGGCGATCGCGCCGAGCGGAACCGGTCCGGTCGCGCCGTCGCCTGACGACGGCCGCCATTCGACGCCGGCATAGCGCATGGTCGAAAGGCGGGACGGCAGCCCCTCCACGGCCAGGTCCTCACTGGCGAGCGACGACAGCCGCACCAGGTCGGCGAGGGTTCGGCCGGCGTGCGGCAGTGCGTCGATGCCGCTGGCGCCGATCCACTGCCTGCGTACCGAAGCTCGCTGGTCGCCGCTGCCGCTGTACGGCTCCAGGTCGACCTGCTGTGCCGGACCCGATACACTGCGCAGCCGGATCACTGCCGCGGGCGCGGCACTCGACCGCGCGGGCACTCCCGTGACACGCTTCGGTGCGTAACCGAGCAATTCGATCAGCAGGTCGTACTCGCCCGGTGCGACGAAGCGCAGTGTGAACAGCCCGTCCGCATCGCTGCGCGCTTCGTACTCGAGCCCGCTCGCCTGCGACGTCGCCACGATGCGCGCGTCGCGCAACGGGTCGCCCTGCTCGGTGATCACCTGCCCGTGGATCGAGCCGGCCGTGAGCACCTGCGCATGGGCTGCAGGTGCGAGAAGCAGGGCGCAGAGAAAGCTCAGCGCGGGAATGTGCCGGGCGCGGTGTCGCAGCATGCGTTCGTCGAGTTCGTTGGTCGGATCGGTGATTGTCAGCGCCCCGCAACGGCCGGTGTGCCTGCGCTGCCCTCGCGGCGCGTGGGCTCCCACACCGCGTTCATCTGGCCGCGCATCGCGTTGATCGTTGCGTGCAGCACGGCCACGTTGCCGGCGACCAGGAACGCGGGCATGCTGAACAGCCGCGGCGGCCGCTTCCCTTCGGGCCAGCGCCAGCCGATGAACGCGAGCGCGAAGACGAGCAGCGCCCCGGCGAGGCCGAGCTGGCCGAGCGGACTGGCGAAGGCGAGTGCGACGAGCCCGACCAGGCCGAGCACCGCGGCCCACGGCGCGAACCAGCGCGCGACCTTGTGCGAGCACAGCATCCAGGCGAACAGCCCGTGCCGCCGCGGATCCAGCAGGTGCCGCTTGAAGTGCAGCGTCTGCATGCCGCGCGTGATCGTGCGCACCTTCCGCCGATACTCGCTGTGCAGTGATGGCACACGCGGCACGAAGCACACGGCCTCGTTCACCGACACCGCCCGGTAGCCGCGCTCGTGCGTGACCAGTGCGGCGGCGAAATCGCGGCTCAGTCCTGCCGGCAGGTCGTGCTGGTGCAATTCGCGCCGGATCGCGTAGAAGC
>DASTYK010000071.1 GCA_035764935.1 Longimicrobiales bacterium
CGACGTCGGGACCGCGACGATGTCGCGCAGCGAGCCGTCACGCAGCCTGCCACCGACGATGTCAACGACATGCCACGCGGTCGAGCCGGTGCCGAGTCCGAGACGCATCCCGGACCGGACGTATTCGACCGCGCGCTCGGCGGCGGCGCGTTTCTGTGCGTCGCGGTCGCTCAACGAGGCGCGCCCGCGCCGAGGCCCGCCGCGCGACCCGACTTGCGCTGCACCACGCGCCGAACGGCGTCAACAACTTCCCTGGCCGTCAGCCCGTACTTGCGCATTAGCGCTTCGGGGTCGCCGCTCTCGGCGTACGTGTCGTCGAGGCCGACGAACTCCATCGGCACCGGATGCGTACCGACGACCGCCTGCGCAACGCGCGCACCGAGCCCGCCGTGGAGCAGGTGCTCCTCGGCCGTCACGATTGCACCCGTGTCCGCCGCGGCCGCGCGTACCTCGTCGACGTCCAGGGGCTTGACCGTGGCCATGTCGACGACACGTGCCTCGATGCCCTCGCGCTTCAGTTCCTCGTGAGCGACGAGCGCGGCGGCGACCATCAGTCCGTACGCGATGATGGTGACGTCGCCGCCCTCGCGCAGACGCGTCGCCTTGCCGAAGCGGAAGTCGGTTGGCGTCGCGTCATAGATGAGGGGCGCCTTGGGGCGGCCGGACCGGATGTAGACGGGGCCGTCGTGCTCGTAGGCGGCCTGCACGACCGCACGCATCTGGTGCTCGTCGCATGGAACGCAGACCACGAAGTCCGGCAGCGCACACGCGAGCGCGATGTCCTCCACCGACTGCTGTGACGCACCATCCTCGCCGATCGAGATGCCGCCGTGGCTGCCGCACACCTTCACGTTCAGCTTCGGGTAGCTGACCGCCATGCGCAGCTGGTCGTAGCCCTTCAGGATCACGAACGCGGCAAAGCTCGAGATGAACGGGACCTTGCCGCTGGATGCGAAGCCGCCGGCCATGCCGACCATGTTCGCTTCCTGGATGCCCACGTTCCAGAAGCGCTCCGGATACGTCTCACCGAAGGTGAAGCTCTTGGTGCTCTTCGCGAGGTCCGCGTCCAGCACCACGATGTCGGGGTGTGTGCCACCGAGGTCGCGCAGTGCTTCGCCGTAGGCGTCGCGTGTGGCCTTGCCGAACGTCAGGCCCGGAAAGATGCCGTTCATTCGCCGCCCTCCTCGTGCAGCGGAAGCGCCGCGAGTGCACGCGCCAGCTCGTCCTGCGTCGGCGCGACGCCGTGATACTTGTTCTGATGCTCCATGAACGTGACGCCCTGCCCCTTCACGGTGTGCGCGATCACGCACGCAGGGCCGTCCTGCGACTGCGCCCAGTCGAACGCCCTGACGACGTCCTCCAGGTCGTGACCATCACATTCCCGGACCGCCCAGCCGAACGCCGTCCATTTGTCAGCAAAGGGCTCGATGCCGATGATGTCCTCGACCGCGCCGTCGAGCTGGAACTTGTTGTAGTCGACGATCGCGACGAGGTTGTCCGGTCGGCTGTGGCCTGCTGCCATCGCCGCCTCCCAGACCTGGCCCTCCTGGCACTCACCGTCGCCGAGCAGCACCCAGACGTTGACGTCACGGCTGTCCATGCGCGCGGCCAGCGCCATGCCGAGGCCGATCGAGAGACCCTGCCCTAGCGATCCCGTCGATGCCTCGATGCCCGGCGCGGTGCCCAGCACCGGATGGCCCTGGAGGCGGCTGTCGATCCTGCGCAGGGTGCGCAGCTCGGACTGCGGGAGGAAGCCGGCCTGCGCGAGTGCAGCGTACTGCACCGGGACACCGTGGCCCTTGGAAAGGATGAACCGGTCGCGATCCTCCCACTCCGGCCGATCAGCGTCGTAGCGGAGAAAGCCGCCGAAGTACAGCGCGACGACCAGTTCCACGGCGGACAGTGAGCCGCCGGGGTGACCACTCTGCGCCTCGGTCAGCATCTCCAGGATGTCGCGCCGCACCGCGACGGCGCGCCGCTCGAGTGCCGCGATGTCGCGCGCGCCCGCGCCACGCGCCTGTCGTTGGTCCTGCTTCACGCTCGCTCCCTGGCAGGTGCACGAATCGCCGCCGCGCCCGCGACGGCAGCACCGGAATGTAGCCGGGCGCGAAGTCGCCCGCAAAACTGCCGGAATCGGCTGCAGGCAGCGCTGCGCGGCCATGTTTTCGCCTGATTGGAGACGACTGTCCCCACAAGGAAACCGGCCGTGCACCCCCTCCGAGACGGGCGCACGACCGGACCGGTTCCCGGCACGGAGCCGGGTGCTAGCGCTGCTGCGGAACGATCTCGATCTCGGGCGCCTCGACCGGCACGGTCGGCGTGGGAAGGTGCTCGTTCGCGAGCCGCGCCAGGGCCATGTACGCGGTGACCTCGGCGATGCTGTCACGCACCTGGAGCGAGTCCAGGTACATCTCCACCGCCTCGATATACGGCATCTCGTTCTCCAGCAGCTCGACGAACTGGAGCGAGTTCTCGACGTGCGTGTTGAGGATGGCGACTTCCGTCCGCGCCGCTGCGAGCTCGACCTGGCGCCGCAGGTCGTCGTTCACACGCCCGCGCAGCCGCGAGCGCATCAGGTTCATGAACGACTTGCGCGGCTCCCGCTGCTCCGGCGCCTGCTCGACCGACAGCTCCGGCCAGATCTCGCCGCGCACCCCCTGCTCGCCCAGCGTTGCCAGCGCGCGCGTCGTGATCACGCGCGACTCGTCCTCCGACAGCCGCAGCATGCGGGTGTAGATGGCGAGCGCGTTCTCGAACGGTACCTGGTCGCCCACGATCTGGATCAGCTCGAGGGCGTGCCGGACGTGCGTCGCCAGCAGTCGTTCCTGCGCCACTGCTACCGCAAGCTCCACGCGGCGTTTTACGGAATCTGACAGATCGTTAGACGAAAACGGGTTCTTCACGTGCGCGCTCCGCGTCGGCCGGGCATATCGGGAAATCCGTGTCCGGAACGCCCGGATTTGCAACTTCCGTTCCGAGGGAGGATCTCACCGGGTCGGCACGACGCAGCCGCGATCGCCCATGTTTCCACGACGACACAGTCCCGCCTGCCGGAGTGTCGGTGCTGACCGCAAAAGCGAAAACGGCGCCGGAACCACGTCCGACACCGTTTTCGACCAGACCGGAGCGCCGCGTTCGCCCCGACCTGGAGACGCGGTATGCACCGCCTCAGCCGAGGCGGCTCCGTGCCTGTGTGAGCTGCGCGAGCACCGCCTGCCGGGAGGTCGCGCCGGGCACAGAGCGCGCCTCCACCGAGGCGAGCGCGGTAAGCTCCGGCCGGCCGCCCTCGAGGAGCACGGGATGCGCGGCGCCCCACGCGGCCTCCGGCAGCTCGGACACGCTGCAACCGGCGGCATCGGCCGCGCGCAACAGTCGACCGACTGCACCGTGCGCTTCCCGGAACGGCACACCGCGGCGCACCAGCTCGTCGGCGATGTCCGTCGCGATGAGCGATTCGTCGCTCACTGCGTCGGCGAGCGGCTGCTCGTTGAAGCGGAGCAGCGCGACGGTTTCGCGCGTGGCGGGCAGCAGTGCGAAGAGCGCGTCGAGTGCGGAGAACAGCAGTCGCTTGTCCTCCTGCAGGTCCTTGTTGTAGCCGCTGGGCACGGACTTCACCATGGCCAGTGCGGCCGTCAGCTCGCCGATGAGGCGGCCGGCGATCCCGCGCGCCAGCTCCAGTCCATCCGGGTTGCGCTTCTGCGGCATGAGGCTGGAACCGGTCGTGTACGCCTCCGGCAGCTCGACGAAGCCGAACTCCTGCGTCGAGAAGACGATCAGGTCCTCCGCGAGGCGCGACAGGTGCGCACCGACCGTCGATGCGACGAAGATCGTCTCGATGATCCAGTCCCGGTCGCCCACCGCGTCCAGCGAATTCTCGCTGATCGTCCGGAACCCGAGCAGCTCCTTGAGCAGCGTGCGGTCGACATCGAAGCCGGACCCGGCAATGGCGCCGGAGCCGAGCGGCAGCACCGCAACGCGCTCGAGGGCGCCCTGCAGTCGCTGCCGGTCGCGATCCAGTGCCCAGAAATGCGCGAGCAGCCAGTGCGCCACGCGAACCGGCTGAGCCCGGCGCAGGTGCGTATACGACGGCATGAGCAGATCGATCGTGTCCGTGGCCTGGTCCACCAGTGCCGCCTGCAGCGCACGCAGCTCCGCGTCGATGCGGGTCAGCGCGCGGACCGTCCAGAGGCGTGCATCGGTTGCGACCTGGTCATTGCGCGAGCGGCCGGTGTGCAGCTTGCCCGCGACCGGACCGGCGACTTCGTAGAGAAGCCGCTCGACCAGCGTGTGGATGTCCTCGTCGTCGCTGTCGAACAGCGCAGGCTCGTGGGCCAGCCGGTCCCGGACCTTGCGCAAACCCGTGTCCAGTGCGCGCGCCTCCGCGACCGTCAGCACATCAGCGCGCGCGAGCGCCTGCACCCACGCGCGGCTCGCCTCGATGTCCTCACGCCACAGCCGGCGATCGACGGGCAGACTCCGGTTCAGCTCCTCGAGCGAGGGTGCCGGGCCGGCAGCGAACCGCCCCCCCCAGAGCCGGTGACCCGGATCGGTGGGTGCCGACTGCGTCGTATCGACCTGCTGCATTGTGACGCTCCGCGTCATGCGCGCGACGCCGGAATCAGCGTGGCCGCGCCGTTGCCGTTGGACGCTGCACCGTTCATCGGTGCCTCGACCCTGGAATGATGCCCCGCACCGTTCACCGCGGTGCGCTGCAACGCTGCGTCACCGTACTGCGCGCCGGCGTCGTCGCTGGCGGCAAAGCCGCCCGACTGCTTCGCCTCGGCACGCGTGGGCAGCGCGAACAGGGTGATGAACCCCTTCGCGTCCGCGTGGTCGTACTCGTCGCCGCTGGCGAAGCTCGCGAGCTGCTCGTCGTACAGCGCGAACGGCGACTTGCGGCCAGCGACGCTGGCGTTGCCCTTGTACAGCTTCAGGCGCACGACGCCCGTGACCTTGCGCTGCGTGACGTCGACCAGGGCGTCGAGCGCGAGGCGCTCCGTCGACCACCAGCGGCCCTCGTACGTCAGGTCCGCGTAGCGCTGCGCGATGTCGTCCTTGAGGCCGAGCGTGCGACGGTCCAGCACGAGCTGCTCCAGCTCGCTGTGCGCGGCGTAGAGCAGCGTGCCACCCGGCGTCTCGTAGATGCCGCGCGACTTCATGCCGACGAGCCGGTCCTCGATCAGGTCGATGCGGCCGACGCCGTGCACGCCGCCGATCTCGTTCAGCCGCTCGATCAGCGTTACCGGATCGAGCGCCTCACCGTCCACGCTCACCGGGTAGCCCGACTCGAAGCCGATCTCGACATACTGCGGCCGGTCGGGTGCATCCTCGGGCGAGCTGGTCAGCATGAACACGTCCGGCGTCGGCTCCCACATCGGGTCCTCGATCGGGCCGCCCTCGTGCGAGACGTGCCACAGGTTGCGATCACGCGAGAAGATCTTCTCCTTGCTGACCGTGAGCTGCAGCCCGCGCTGCTCCGCGTACGCGATCGCGTCCTCCCGCGAATGGATGTCCCACTCCCGCCAGGGTGCGATCACCTTCAGGTCCGGCGCGAACGCCGCAAACGACAGCTCGAAGCGCACCTGGTCGTTGCCCTTGCCGGTGCACCCGTGCGCGAGCGCATCCGCGCCGAGCTTGAGACCGAGCTCCGCCTGGCGACGCCCGATGATCGGCCGTGCCATGGCCGTGCCGAGCAGGTACTTGCGCGCGTAGATCGCGCCGGCGCGCAGCGTCGGGAAGATCGCCTCGCGCACGAACTGCTCACGCAGGTCCTCGACGATGAGCGCCTGCGCACCCTGCTGGCGCGCACGCTCCTCGAGCCCTGCCAGCTCCTCGCCCTGGCCGACATCCGCGGCCATGCAGATCACTTCCGCATCGTAGTTCTCGCGCAGCCACGGCACGATGATAGACGTGTCCAGTCCGCCCGAGTAGGCAAGCACCACGGTGAACGACATCAGCTCCTCCCGGTGTTCGAAAACGTGGGCGCCACCTCGCGCACCACGGCGATCTCATCACACGCGTGCCGCTTCGGGCACACCTTGCAGTCTGCTGCGACCTTCTCGGGCAGACGGCTGAGCGCCGTCGTCGTGAAACCGAGCCGGTGAAAGAACTTGTCCTGCAACGTCAACGCGATGACGCGGTGGATGCCCTGCGCCTGCGCATCGTCGAGCAGTGCGTGCACGATGCGGCGCCCGAGGCCGTGCTTCTGGTAGGCGGGCGCAACGGCGAGCGCGCACACCTCGGCCAGGTCGGCCGAGTAGACCTTCAGCATGCCCGTCGCGACGATCGCACCGTCGGCTTCCGCCACGACGTAATGGTCGATGGTCGCGCGGATCTGCTCGATGCTGCGCGCGAGCAGGATGCGACTCGCGACGAACTCCGCCTGCAGCGCGTGCATCGCCTCGACGTCGGCGGCCACCGCACGACGCACGACGACGGCGTCAGCGGCCCGGACGTCGCTCGACTCCACGCGCAGGAGCACTGCGGGCTCGTACGCCGGCGCGACCGGCAGCGCGATCCGCTGCGGTGCCGCGCTCACGCCAGCACCTCGCCCAGGATGGCGATCGCCTCGTCGATGTCCGACTCCCGGATCACCAGCGGAGGCAGCAGCCGCACGACTCGCTCACCGGCAGTCGCGACCAGCAGGCCGGCCTCGAGCGCCGCCGCAGCGACCGGTGCGGCGGGTACGTCCAGTACGATGCCCCACATGAGACCGGCGCCACGGACGTCGACAATGCTCGGGCAGGACGCCGCCAGCTCACGGAGCTGCTCGTGCAGGTAGTCGCCCAGCGCACGCACGCGACCGAGGAATGCCGGATCCGCAATGCGCGCGACCACCGCAGCGGCAACGGTCGCCACGAGCGGGCCGCCGCCAAAGGTCGTCGCGTGATCACCGGGCTGGATGCACTCTGCGACGCCGTCGCTGAGCAGCACCGCGCCCATCGGCAGTCCGCCGGCAAGCGGCTTGGCGAGCGTCAGTACATCCGGAACGATGCCGTGCGCCTGGTACGCGAACAGCCGACCCGTGCGACCGAGGCCGCACTGAACCTCGTCGAAGATCAGCAGTGCATCATTCGCATCGGCCACGGCACGCAGGCGAGCCAGCACGTCTGCGGAGAGCGGCTGCACACCACCTTCGCCCTGCACGGGCTCCGCGATGATCGCTGCAGTCCGCGCCGGGTCGAGTGCGGCCTCCAGCGAGGCCGCATCGTTCGGATCGACGAAGCGCACACCGGGCATCAGGGGCGTGAACGGCGCCTGCATCGCGGGCCGGTCCGTCGCGGCGAGCGCGCCGAACAGCCGGCCATGGAAGCTGTTGCGGAGCGCGACGATCTCGTGCTTCGCCTCGCCGCCACGCGCGCGCGCCCACCGGCGTGCGAACTTGAACGCCGCCTCGTTCGCCTCCGCACCCGAGTTGCAGAAGAACACGCGATCGGCAAAGCTCGCATCCACGAGCAGCTGCGCGAGTGCAGCCGCAGGCTCGGTGCGGTACAGGTTCGACAGATGGATCAGTCCACTGGACAGCGCCTGCTCGACCGCGGCGCGAACGGTTGCGTCGCCGTAGCCGAGCGCATTGACGCCGATGCCGGCGACGAAGTCCAGCCAGGCGCGACCCGCCTCGTCGTAGACGCGCACGCCCTCGCCGCGTACGAACACGGGCGCCGCCGGACGGTAGGTGCCGAGCAGCGCGCTGCCTGCGACAGCGGGCGAAGGCTCGAGGATTGTCGTTGCCGCAGTGCTCACGCTGCCTCCACGGCGGCCGCTCCGATGAGCGTCCCCCGATCCGGGTTTACCAGGGCAGCGACGCTGCCGATGCGCACCTGTGCAACGCCCCGATCGAGAGCGTCCAGCGCCGCGCGCAGCTTCACCGCCATCCCACCACCTGCCACACCGCTCGCGAGCAGCGCCTCACCCTGCGCGGGCTCGACTGCCGGGAGCGTCACACCGTCCGCGCCGCGAACCCCCTCCACGTCCGTCACGAACAGCAGCTCGCGCGCACCCAGCGCAACAGCAACGGCACCTGCAACTTCGTCCGCGTTCACGTTCAGCGCGCCACCGCCGGGGCCGCGTGACACCGGAGCGACCACCGGAATCATGCCTGCACCGAGCAGCATCGAGAGAAGCTCCGCGCGGACCGACGCGACACGGCCGACCCGACCCAGCACGCCACCCGCGGCCAGGCTGGCCGTGACCAGGGCGCCGTCCTCACCGGACAGCCCGATCGCGTCCGCACCGGCCGTGATCAGCGCGGACACCAGCCGCTTGTTGACGCGACCGTTCAGCACCATGGACGCAGCATCCAGCGCCCCGTCCGGCGTCACGCGGCGGCCGCCCACCCACTCGACCGCAACGCCGAGGCGCTCGGACAACGCGCTGATCTCCGGGCCACCGCCATGCACGATCACGAGATTCTCATCGGCGGCCGCGACGGCCTCGGCGAACGAGCCGACCCAGCCGGCATCCGTCAGCGCGGCTCCACCGATCTTCACGACACGCACGTTCACGCGGGCAGTCCCTCCGCCTCGTCGAAGCCGAACATGATGTTTGCGTTCTGAACCGCCTGGCCGGCTGCGCCCTTCACCAGGTTGTCGAACGCAGCCAGCACGAGCACCATCGGGGGCTCGATGCGCTCGACGTCCGCAACACCGAGCGCGACGACGTTGCGGGCGACCACATCGCGCAGCGCGGGCAATCCATCGCTCCACACCTCGACGAAACGCTCCGCCTCGTAGGCCGCACGCAGCGCGTCGATCACCTGCGCGCGCTTCACGTCCGCGCCCACCGGGACGTACATGGTTTCCAGGATCCCGCGGCGGACGGGAAGCAGATGCGGGGTGAACACGAAGGGGGCACCATGACCGCCGTTGGCGCGGGCGAGGCCCTGCGCAATTTCCGGCACGTGCCGGTGCGTATTGCCGACACCGTATGCCCGGAAATCCTCCGCCACGTCACCGAACAGCAGCTCCCGCTTCGCGCTGCGCCCCGCCCCCGTTACGCCCGAAGCGGCATTCACCATCACCGGGCGGGATGCGTCCAGCAGACCCTCCCGGATCAGCGGCGCGAGCGCGAGCAGGATTCCCGTCGGATAGCAGCCGGGGTTCGCGACCAGCGGCTGACCCGCCACCCGGTCGCGCCACAGCTCCGGCAGTCCGTATACCGCGCCGCCCTGCCCTTCGCGCAGGTCCGCGGAAAGGTCGATCGCGCGCGCACCCGCCTCGCGCGCGCGCAGCGCCCAGGCGCCGGACGCGCCGGTCGGAAGGCACGTGAATACAATGTCCACCTCGGAGAGCGGCACTTCGTCCGCGGGGACGTAGCTGAGGGCCGTGCCCGCCACCGGCCGGCCGGCTTCGCCCTCCGACGTCGCGTACACCAGCGCCATCTCCGGATGCCGCCGCAGCAGTGCGACGAGCTCCTGTCCCGTATAGCCCGTCGCGCCGATCACCGCGGCGCGGACAGAGGAAGTATTCGTCATTCGAGAATAATCATACATCCAATGGTCGTGTGTCAACCGCCGAAGCCGGCCTGCCGCAGAATCCGCTAGTCGACGGCGCCGGCCAGCTCTTCGATGCGCTGCTGGATCAGGGCGAGCTGCGCGGGGTCGCGCAGGATGAGGAGGATGGTGTCGTCGCCGGCGAGGGTGCCGAGGACTTCCGGCCATTCCTCCCAGTCGAGCGCCTCGGCGACGGCCTGTGCGCCGCCGGAGAGGGTGCGGACCACGAGCAGGTTTCCGGTTCCTTCCGCACCGACGTAGAGCGCGGGCAGGAGGCGGGTGAGGGCGGGAGACTGGTCCCAGCTCTCGGGGGGCAGCGTGTAGTGGGAGCGTCCCTCGGCGTCGGGGACCTTGATGAGGCGCAGCTCGCGGATGTCGCGAGAGAGGGTGGCCTGGGCGACCTCGACGTTGCGCTGGGCGAGGAGCTCGCGGAGGTGCTCCTGGCTGGTGACGCGGTGCGAGGCGATCAGCTCGCGGATGGCGGCGTGGCGTTCAGGCTTACCCATGGCGGGAGAATGCCGCCGGCCGCGCAGGATGGTCAAGTCATGGGGGCGGCACGATGTAGACGAAGGCAAAGACGACGCCGTAGAGGGTGCGTGCGAGGAACGTGCGGACGCGCACGTCGGCGCTCGGTCGATCGGGGCGCAAGGAAGCGGCGACCAGCTCGATGCCGCCGTGCGTGGCGCCCAGGACCACGCCCGTCGTGAGATCGGCCTGCCCGATCAGCTCGAGGGCGACCGCATAGAGCAGCGGGAACAGCAGCAGATCGGCAACGGCCGCAATCGCGCGTGGGCGCCCCCGCGCAGCCGCAGGCGTGTGTCGCGCGATTGGCCCTGCGACGACTGTCGCAGCGATGCCGCACCAGAGCAGCAGCAGAAAACCGGGTTGTGGCAGCATGTCCGCTCAGCCTCGTTGCGGGACAGCCGCCTGTCAAGCGAGAGCGGATCTGCTTGCGGCTGGCGACCATGCAGTGATGGTGGCGGGTCCACCCGGGCTGCGGCCGGGATGGGCGCCGCTGACCGGAGCACGCATACGGGCCCGCTGCGTGCGTTGCAGGCCTGGAGAGCGGAACGGTAAGGGAGCCGAAGGCATGAATCACGACGTCCAGGCAGCGCCACTCGTCGCGCTGCGCCGAATCCTTTCTCATCAGCACCTGCGGTTCGCGGTGCTGATCGGGATCCTGGCCTGGCTGGTGGACTGGGTCTCGAAATCGTGGGCGCTGACGACGCTCGCGCAGCGCCCGCGCGAGCTGGGCGACGCGCTGCTGCTGGGCGTTGCGCACAACGATGCGCTCGCGTTCTCATCCTTTCAGTCCATCCCGGTCGAGAGCGTGCTGTCGCTGCGGCTCACCTGCATCGTCGTGCTGGCGCTGCTTGCGGTCCGGTTCGCGACGGAAAGCCGCCGGCTGGCGTGTGCCTTCGCGCTTCTTCTCGCGGGCGGGCTGGGCAATGTGGCGGACCTGGTCCTGCGCGACGGCGCGGTGATCGACTTCATCGGCGTCAGGCCGTTCCTGTTCGCGGAGCCGGACCTGGCCGTCGTGTTCAACCTGGCCGATGTCTGGATCAAGGTCGGCATCATCCTGGCATTTCCGCTGATCCGCCGGGCGGCACAACGGACGCAGGAGGCCAGCGACGCGTTCGAGCGCCGGCTCCAGCTGCGTCTCCGCTGAGCGGCGCGCGGTGCCGACGCTCATGTCGGCGCGCGTTCCGCCCCTTCCCTCTCCCTGCTGAGCCACCCGATCAGCTGCCCGATCACGGCAGGCATGAGCGCGGCAGGCACCACGATCATCCAGTCCTCCCGCGTGAGCGGCACCACGTCGAGCAGGCGTGCGAGTGGTGCGAAGTAGAGCGCGAGGAACTGCAGTGCTACGGTCAGCAGCACGGCGGCGATAGCCCAGCGGTTCGCGATCATGCGTCCCCAGCCGAGAACGTGCGTCCGACTGCGCGCATTGCCGAGATGGAACGCCTGTGCCAGTGCGAGCGTCATGAACGCGATCGTGACGGCCCGGTCCGGATCGTCGCGCTGGAGCGCGTACAGGAACGCACCAAGCGTTGCGATGGTGATGAGCGCCGCAAACAGCGCGATGCGTCTGAGGAAACCGGGCGAAAGGATGGCCTCGTTCGGATCACGGGGTGGACGTCGCATGACGCTCCGGTCGCCCGGCTCAGCGGCGAGGGAGAGTGCGGGAAACGTGTCGGTGACCAGGTTGAGCCAGAGGATCTGCAGCGGCAGCAGCGGTTGCGGCATGCCGAGGATGCTGGCGCCCAGGATGACCAGCACCTCGGCGAGGTTGCAGCTGAACAGGTAGAAGACGAAGCGGCGGATGTTGTCGAAGATGACGCGCCCCTCTTCCACGGCGGCGCCGATGGTTTGAAAGCGGTCGTCACGCAGCACGACGCCTGCTGCCTCCTTGGCGACATCGGTGCCGCGCCCACCCATTGCGACGCCGATGTCCGCCTTCTTGAGAGCCGCGGCGTCGTTCACCCCGTCTCCCAGCATGGCGACGATCTCGCCGCGCTGCTGCAGCGCCTCGACGATGTGCAGCTTGTCCTCCGGACTGATCCGGCTGAGCGCAGCGATGCGACGCAGCTGTTCACGTGAGCGCGCCACTTCGTGCGCCTGCAGCTCGCGCGCGTCCAGGACCAGGTCATCCTCGCCCATGATGCCCAGCTCACGCGCGATCGCCTGCGCCGTCAGTTTCTGGTCGCCCGTGATCATGATCGTGCGGATGCCGGCCGCATGCAGCGCGTCGATCGTTTCACGCACGCCGGCGGCGGGTGGATCACTGATGCCGACGAGACCGGCGAATGTCAGCGGCGGGAGTTCCTGCGCGGTATCGACGGAGCGGCCTGCTGCAACGCTCACCCCGTGATCGTACGACCCGGCGTCGTCCGGCTGCCGGTGCAGCGGGACCGACGCCTGCGCAAGCGCGAGGACGCGCAGCCCGCGTGCGGCCATGTCGCGGTTGCGGACGAGGATCGCCTCGCGCGCGGCATCGTCGAGCTTCTCAGTGGGGTCGCCGATCGCATCGACGCAGGCTTCGACGACGCGAGCGGGCGCACCCTTCACGGCGACCAGTGTGTGATCGGTTTCGGAGTGGAAGCTCGCCATGAGCATCCGCTCGCTGGAGAACGGCATCTCACGGCTCCGCGGTGGCAGCGCATTCCGATCCAGGCCGGCCTTTTCGGCCAGCACGAGCAATGCGGCCTCGGTGGGGTCGCCGCGGATCGTCCAGCCGTCCTTTGCAGTGTGCAGCAGGTCAGCGTTGTTGGCGAGCGCGCCGACGCGCAGCGCCGACCGGAGTGCCGCATCGCGTTCGGCATCCACGGGTGTGCCATCCCGGAGTATGTCCCCCTCGGGGGTGTACCCCGCGCCGGTCACCTCGTACGTGCGTCCGGCGACCCACAGCTCGGTGACGGTCATCTCCCCGGCCGTGAGCGTGCCCGTCTTGTCCGTGCACACGACGGTGACGGAACCCAGTGACTCCACCGCGGGCAGTCTGCGAACGAGCGCGTTCCTCCTGGCCATGCGCGCGGTACCGATCGCCAGCGCAATCGTGGAGACCGCGGCAAGGCCTTCGGGCACGGCAGCGATTGCGAGCGCGATGGCTGTTTCCACGAGCTGGCCGACGGGCTCATCGCGGAGCATGCCCGCGACGATTACGGTAGCGGCAACGACGAGCGTGATCCCCACGAGACGACCGCCGAGCACGTCCAGCCGCCGCTCGAGGGGTGTGCGCTCAGCGTGGATGCCGGCGACCAGCCCACCGATATGGCCGACCTCCGTTGCATTGCCGGTCGCCGTGACGACGGCCCGAGCGGTGCCCGCGACGACGTTGGTCGACATGTAGATCGAGTTGATGCGCTCGGCGAGCGGCGTATCGGTCCCGAGCACCACGTCTGCCCGCTTGTCGACGGGCAGTGACTCGCCGGTGAGCGCGGCTTCGCTGGTGCGCAGCTCTGTCGCCTGCAGCAGGCGTGCGTCGGCGGGCACTGCCTGTCCAGCCTCGATCAGGATGACGTCGCCGGGAACGAGCGTGGTCGCCTCGATTTCACGCGCACGGCCATCACGCAGCACGGTCGCGTGTGGCACTTCCAGTGCGAGCAGCGCTGCCATGGCGCTGCGCGCACGCAGCTCCGTCACGAACCCGAGCGCGGCGTTGATGATCAGGACACCGAAGATGGCAATCGCTTCGATCGGATCGCCGAGCAGCCAGGCGACAGTCATGGCGGCGACGAGCAGCAGCACCACCACTCCGCGAAACTGCTCGAGCAGGATCCGCCACGCCGACGTGGGCCGGGCGAGGCGCAGCGAGTTGGGGCCGTATTCGTGGAGCCGCTGCTGTGCCTCCGCTTCACGCAGACCCTGGACACCAGTCGACAGCCGGTCCAGCAGTCCCTGGAGATCGGCCGCGTGCCAGTCGTCGGTCCGTGTCAGAGCCTCGCGCTCACCCGCAGCAGCGCTCAACGGCCGTGCTCCTCAGCGCCGGCTGCTCTCGCGACCGGTGACGTCCTGGGCGGAGATGCGAAAGAGCACCGTGCGGAACGCGAATGGATCGTCTTCGGCGAACGTGTCGGGGATGAGCGTGCGCAGCAGGCGGACCGCCTCGACCCACAGCTCCTGCTCCGCTTCTTCGATCACGTAGAAGCCGCCATGGATGAGGATGCTGCGCCAGTTGAAGAGGTCGTCGATCTCGCTGACTTCGAATGCGACCGGCCACCAGCGGTACTGGTTCTCCGCCAGCACCTCGTACTTCTGACCGTACGACGTGCGCCCGTAGAGCCACCCGTCCGAGTACACGTAGTTGACGGGCTGCACGTCCACGTTGTTGCCGACCGCGTAGGCGAGTCGCCCGATGCTGTTGCGCTCGAGGATCGCGTCGATCTCGTCCCTGTCCAGCTCACGGAACGTCGGCGCAGATGCGGACTGTGCCATCCACTCCTCCCCATGTCACCGGTGCGAGGCGGTTCTGCAGCGTGTGTGAAGATCGTGCATCATGCGGCCTGCCGGCCAGCCAGGCTGAGCGCGAACATCCCGTCGCTGTCCTGGCGCCATTCCAGCAGATCGAGTCCTGCTGCCGCGAACATCTCCTGCACCACCTGCCGGTCGTACTTGCAGGAGATCTCCGTACGGATCGTTTCACCCTTGCCCAGGTCGATCGTGCCGATGCCGGGCACGCTGACCGACTGCGCGGCCGTCGAGACGAGATGCATCTCGATGCAATGGACGTCGCGGTTGTACACGGCGCTGTGTCGAAACGCACCCGGGTCGAAGTCCGCGCCGAATTCGTCGTTCATCACCCGGAGGATGTTGAGGTTGAACTCGGCAGTGACGCCCCTGGCGTCGTTGTATGCGGCTTCCAGTGTCGCTGCGTCCTTGCGCAGGTCTACGCCGAGGATGAAGCGGTCGTCGGGCTGCATGACGTTGCCGACGCGGCGCAGCAGATCGACTGCGGCGTCGCGTGCGAAGTTGCCGATCGTGCTGCCAAGAAACGTGAGCAGCACCGGCCCCGGGAGTGAGCCGACCAGTTCCAGCGCACGGATGAAGGTTGCCGCGACCGGTCGAACGGTGAGACGCGGGTGCTCCTCACGCAGCCGCTCGGCGGTGTTTGCCAGGAATTCGGCGCTCACATCGATCGGTACATAGGTCACGCCACCTGTATCCGCATGCATGGCCGTGAGGAACGGCCGTGTCTTCAGGGCACTGCCGGCACCCAGCTCGACCAGTGACCGCGGACGATGGCGTTCGATCCAGGAGGGCACCTGGTCGGTGATCAGCGCCTGCTCGGCGCGCGTGAGGTAGTACTCCGGCAGGCGCGTGATCTCCTCGAACAGCCGGGAGCCGCGCTCGTCATAGAAGAGCCTGCTCGGCAGCTCCCTCTGCTCGCGGGCCAGGCCGGCGCGGATCTCGTCGAGAAGCTCCTGCCGCTCGTCGCTCAGCGTGCGCCCCCGGATTCGACGTCGCGCGCGAGCCGCACGCCCGTGAACTGCCACGTTGCTTCGGGCGGAAAGAAGTTGCGGTATGTGGGTCGGATGTGGCTGCGCGACGTCGCACAACTTCCGCCACGAAGCACGTACTGGTTGCACATGAACTTGCCGTTGTACTCGCCGACAGCACCGGGAGCAGTGCGGAAGCCGGGGTACGGCGCGTAGGAGCTGGACGTCCATTCCCACACGTCCCCGTACATCTGCCGCAGGCCGGCGGCTGGCGAAGCGACACCCGGGTGGTGGTGCCCATCGTCGACGAAATTGCCCGCCACCGCTACCGTTGCCGCGGCGACCTCCCACTCGGCTTCCGTCGGCAGGCGTGCGCCGGCCCCGCGCGCAAAGGCGTCCGCCTCGAAGTAGCTCAGGTGGCAAACCGGCTCATCCGCATTCACCTCACGCATGCCGCTGAGTGTGAACGTCATCCAGGTATCACCGTGCCGCTCCCAGTAGAACGGCTCGGCCCAGCCGTGCTGCTGCACCGTGGCCCACCCGAGGGAAAGCCACAGTTCCGGCCGCTGGTACCCGCCATCCCGCATGAAGTCGAGATACTCGCCGTTGGTGACCAGCCGGTCGGCCAGCGCGAAGGCCTCGACGAACTCGCGATGGCGCGGCTCCTCGTTGTCGTACGCGAAGTCGTCCCCCTGGTGACCAGTTTCGTACACGTCCGCATCGAAGCTCACCCATTGCAGCGGACGAGTGGCATGGGGCTCCTGTCGTCCGGGGATCGTGCGATACACGGGGCGCAGCGGATTGACGGAGAACACGTGCTTGATGTCCGTCAGCATCAGCTCCTGATGCTGCTGCTCGTGGTTCAGCCCGAGCGTGACGAGCTGGACCAGCGACGTCTGTGCGACCTCATCGAGGCCCTGGAGCAACCGCACCATTGCCTCGTCGACGTGCCTGCGGTAGGCCAGGACCTCCGCCACGGTCGGTCGCGAGATGTAGCCGCGCTGATCGCGGCAGTGGCGCTCGCCCGCCTGCTGGTAGTACGAGTTGAAGAGGTACAGGTACGTGTCGTGGAGCGGTGTGTAGCCGCGTGCGTGCTCCATCAGCACGAAGCGTTCGAAGAACCAGCTGGTGTGCGCCAGGTGCCACTTGGTGGGGCTCACATCGGGCATCGACTGCACGACCATGTCCTCCGGCGCGAGCCCCTCGACCAGGTGCTCCGTGAACGCGCGCACCGCCATGTAGCGTCTGGCGAGTGTGGAATCGGCGGCCGCTGCTGTCGGGCTCCCGGAGCCCGGCGTGGACAGGGTGGCTTCCGTCGTTGCCATTGCAGTCTCCTCGTGAGTTACCAGGCTGGTGACGTCCGCTGGAAGCGTCGCTCAGACTGTCGTGTAGCCCCCGTCGATGAGGTAGTACCCGCCAGTGATGAACGAGGCATCACTCGACAGCAGGAAGCAGACGAGCGGCGCGATTTCTTCTGCTCTTCCCAGGCGCCCCAGCGGGTGTCGCGCAACGAGTTGCTTCCTCGTGTCGGACGGCAGATCCGCCAGCAGCGGTGTATCGATGTAGCCCGGGCCGACGCAGTTGATCCGCAGCCCCTGTGGACCGTACTCGGCGGCCGCGTTCCTGGTGAGGCCGACCACACCGTGCTTGGCTGCGGTATACGCGCCGTTGCCGATGGCAGCCACCGCTCCATGGATCGACGCCATGTTCACGATTGCGCATTCCCCGGCACCGGCATCGAGCATCGCAGGGATCTGGTAGCGCATGCCGTAGAGCACCCCGTTCAGGTTGATGTCGATCACGCGGTTCCACTCGTTGATGTCGGTCTCGCCCGCAGGTGCGGGCGCACCGCCGATGCCCGCATTGTTCACGGCATAATGGAGCGCACCGTACATTTCGATGGCGTGGCGCACGACCTTGTCGGCGTCCTCAGGGCTCGCTGTGTCCTGCCGGAACGCGCTGGCCAGGCCGCCGGCTTCCGAGATCTCCCGCGCAACGCGTTCGGCCGATTCGAGATTGATGTCCGAAAGGACGACACTCGCACCCTCCCGCGCGAGTCGCTTGCCGATCGCCTCGCCGAGTCCTGACCCGCCGCCTGTCACCAGTGCGACCTTGCCATCGAACATCCCCATCAGCGCCTCCGCGTGCCTGAGCCGATTGTCAGTGGTCTTCCGCCCCATCCGGGTCGTTGCCGGGTGAAAGAATGGGGCCAGTGGAACGTGGAGGCAGAGCCTTCCCTCGGAGCTCGAGCGTTCCGGGTCGCGGGGCAGCTCTGGAACTGTGCGGGAGGCCTGGAGGCCGGAAGACGATGGGCGAGGCGAGCGGCGATCCGGCAGCAGGCGCTGATCCGGGGCAGGTGACGGATCGCGACTGGCGCTGCGTCAGCGGTATGGAACAGAAACGGCCACCCGTGGGTGGCCGTTTCATTTCTGCCTCGTGCGAGAGGCCCCGAGCGGATTCGAACCGCTGCATGAGGGATTTGCAGTCCCTTGCCTTACCAGCTTGGCTACGGGGCCGAAGCAAGAGCGGGAAACCGGGCTCGAACCGGCGACCTTCACGTTGGCAACGTGACGCTCTACCAACTGAGCTATTCCCGCGCGATGCAACCTGAACTACGGGTCCGGTGACCGGAGCCACCAGTACTCTCAGTGCCCTGCGAAGTCGCCGCAGGCAACTGAGCTATTCCCGCGCGATGCAACCTGAACTACGGGTCCGGTGACGTGGCCACCGAGCTGAAAAAGCTACCGATTCCGCGCTTTTCCGTCAACCTCACACCGCACCGATCGCGACTCTGTACAGCGCCTCGTAGGACCGCGCGGAAGCGTCCCAGGAGCGGTCGAGGCGCATGCAGCGACGCCGCAGGGCGTCCCAGCCGCGCGCACGCCAGACCTTTCGTGCTCGCGCCACCGCGGCCACGAGCGAGGGCGCGTCGGGTTCCTCGAACAGGAAGCCGGTCCGGCCGTCCTCGACGGTGTCGATCAGCCCGCCCGTCGCGCGTGCAATCGGGGGCGTGCCGTAGCGCTGTGCGATCATCTGTCCGAGGCCGCACGGCTCGTAACGCGACGGCATCAGGAAGAAGTCCGCCCCGGCGTAGATGCGGTGAGCCAGGGCGTCGTCGAAGCGGAAGATCGCGGCGATGCGACCGGGGTGTGCGCGCTCGACGGCGGCGAGCGCGGACTCCGTCATGGAATCGCCGTCACCGAGCACGACGAGGTTCACCCCCTGCTGCAGCAGTGCATCGAGGCCATCCACCACGATGTCGATGCCCTTCTGATGCGCGAGTCGCGTGACCATGGCGAGCACCGGCCCTCCGTCGCCGAGGCGCAGCTCCTCGAGCAGTGCGGTCCTGCACCCGTCCTTGCGTGAGAGCGTGCTGACGCCGTAGCGCACGGCGAGTGCATCGTCGCCTGCGGGGTTCCACACGCGCGTGTTGATGCCGTTCAGGATTCCGGTGAGAGCCCGCCTGCGGAACCGCAGCAGTCCGTCCAGCCCGGCACCGAATGGTGGTGTCTGGATCTCGCGTGCGTACGTGGGCGACACCGTGACCACGCGATCGGCGAGCGAGATGCCGGCCTTCATGAACGACACCTGTTCGTGGAACTCGACACCGTTCTCGGTGCGGTACAGCTCCGTGGGCACCCCTACGGATGGCAGCAGGGCGCGATCGAAGTTGCCCTGGTACGCGAGATTGTGGATGCCGAACACGGTGGGGATGTTGATCTCGTCGATCAGCTCGTAGACCGGTACGAAGCCGGTCTGCCAGTCGTTCGCGTGCATGACGTCGGCGCCCCAGGCCGCTGCATACGCGACGACCGCGCGGGAAAAGAACGCGAAGCGACGGCCCGGCCCGAGGGGATCGAAGAACGGCATCTCGTAGGGGCCGAACTGCTCGAAGAATTCGGGCGCGTGCGCGAGCACGGCGGGCGCGACGCCGGCCGGGTCGTGCAGGTGAAAGCGCACGTCGCGACCACCGCCCGGCCACGGCACGTGCAGTGTCCGCTCGAGCGGGAGCGTAGCGGTGCGCGCGCGCAGGTGCGCGTACGCGGGCACGATGATGCGGACCTCGTGGCCGAGGGCGTGCAGCGCGTCGGGGAGGGAGCGTGCGACGTCGCCGAGTCCGCCTGTCTTGTAGTACGGAATCGCCTCTGCGGCGGCGAGCAGTACCTTCATGAAGCGCGACGCACGGCGCTTCGCATCGGGCGGCGGACGCGCATGGCGCGCGTGAGCGCCCAGCCGAGGAAGCCGGCGGCGGCGGCGGCGTGGACGCCACGTGCGGCGTCGCCCGTATCGACGTCGTACGCGTCGCATGCAATGCCGCCCGGCAGGCGCAACCGCTGTATGAGCGCCTGCGCGTCCTGGCTGCGGTCGGCAAGCAGGTCGGCGCACAGTGCGGCGAGGACCGCATGATCCGGATCGCGGCGGGACGCCTCTCCCGGAAACGCCCGCTCACCGTGCCAGAGCGGGTAGCGACGGGAACGCAACAGGCTCATCGTGTCGGTCCACACCGGATCATCGAACTCGCAGAATTCGAGGAATGGCAGCAGCCGGAGGCTGCCCACCGGATCGTCGTAGATTGCCGCATCGCGCTCGAGGTCGGTCGAGCAGGCGAGCACGTTGCTGCCCTCGACCTCCACCGTGCAGCGGCTCCAGATGGTACCCGCCAGCTCGTCGGCTGCGTTCTGCAGTCGCGGCGGATCCGGGAGCGCCCAGATGCGGTCGAGTGCACGGACGAACGCCCAGAGCAGCACGTTGTCCCAGGTCACGTACGGCTGGTCCGCAGGCGCTCCATCCGGCAGCACCTCACCCCGCGCGAGGAAGATCTCCGGGTGAAGCCGTGAAAAAAGCAGCTCATCGATGTCGCGCAGCCCATCCTGGATGGTGGGCTCGTCCAGCACTGTTGCATCCTCGGTCGTCGCCACGTACTGATCGACGGCGATGCCGTACGCGCACAGGTTCGCCACACTGAGCCCCGGATCGAGCACGGCTCCGTTCACGTAGCGTGCATGGAACCCCGGCCGGTCGGAAAACAGCTCATAGATGCGGAGCAGCAGCTCACGCGCAAGCTGCGGGTCCGTCTCGCAGAGCGCGGGCAGCGTCCAGAGCAGCGCCTCGCGCTCGCTCACGACGGCGGTCTCACCGTGCAGCGGTGAGCGCGACGCCAGCGGGTAGATGAAGTCGTCGTCCACCCCACGCGCCACCCCGCAGTAATAGTTGAACGTCAGGTTCCGGTTCAGCAGCTCCGACAGTGCAACCTGGTCGCTGCGGCGCGCGAGGCGTGCAAGCTCCAGGCGCGCGTTGCGCAGCAGCTGCTGCGCCCCGAGGCGTGCCATCCGCCCTGCTGTCGCAAGGGCGCCGTCACGCTCCGGGGCAACGCCGATGTGCACGGCGAGGCGTGCGCGACCGCCGGGTCGCAGCCGCAGCGTGCCGAGAGCACGAAAGGTGATCGGCACCCCATTGTGGACGGTGTGGGCTTCGCCCGGGACAGAGGCGCGGCGGCCGACGCCGGCGTCGGCGATCTCGTAATGCACGTCGCTGCCTTCCACGCACAGGCCGAGCGCAGCACCCGACGCGATCGGGCCCGCTTCCAGTGCAATGCCCGGGTGTCGCGAATCGCCCTCGCTGATGCGGTTCGGCGCGTGCAGCGGACGCGGCGTACGGATGTGAAGCTGCGACCAGGCCCACACCCCCTCGACCCCGACCTGGAGAGTCTGCTCGATGTTGGCGTGGTTTTCGAGCTCGAAGAGGAGCACGGCACCGCGCACGATCGGATCGTAGCCTCCGGGCCCGAATGCCGTCACCCGCAGCGAGAGATCGGGAAACGGGTCCGCGCGGTACTGCGGAATCCAGCGGTCGACGCGCTCGTGCGTGAAGCGTCCCGTCGCGAGCGGTTCGCCCGCGCGCATCACGACCGGTCGCAGGAGGCCGGGGCCGTCCTCGGTGCCGGTGTTGCAGCTCCACTCGAGGAGGCCGCCGAGACCTGCATGCAGCACGTTCACGCGCTGCACCGCCGCCTCGTCATCGAGGCAGAGGGTCACGTAATGATTTCCCGTGATTTCCCAGGCCATGGTGGTCACCCGCGGATCGTCCCCGCCGCCCCGCGGAAGATGCGGGACGGTCTGCCGGCCGCAAGGGATGGGTGCATTTCCCGGGCCCTGCAATAGCAGGAATTTCGCTTGACGCCGCGCGCGGGCGGCCGGTATACTGGACCGAATCTCCGGGCTGAAAAAGCATTGTGCTTCTTGTATTTCCGCCCGAGTCCCCGAATGGCACCGACCGAAGAGGGTGAGGCTGTCGCAGCGGCGCTGGCGCTGCCCTTCCCGCCCGGCGGGCACGTCGCAGGGGATCAGAACCGCGGGGTCCGGGGATCCGGCCCGCCCTTCCACATCAATCCGAGGTCATCCATGGGTTTGCACGTTCGCAGGGCTCTGGTCTTTGCGTTCGCCTGGCTCGTACTCGGCGCAAGCGCCGCCTGGGCGCAGACCGGCGCGATCGTCGGCCGGGTAACGTCTGCGTCGGGCCTGTCGCCGATCGCATCCGCACTGGTGGAAGCACAGTCGGAGGATGGGCGCACGGCCGGTTCTGCAATCACCGACGGTGACGGGCGGTTCCGGATGATCGGCGTGCCGGCGGGCACGTACACGGTTCTGTTCAGTGCAGTCGGTCACACGGACCAGCGGGTGCCGAACGTGACGGTCTCTGCAGGCGGTACCGCGGTGGCGGATGCATCGCTTGCCGTGCAGGCGTTCGATCTCGACCCGGTCCAGGTCACGGCCAGCCGTGGCGTCATCGAAAAGGCAGTGGACGCGCCCGCGCACGTGGAAGTGCGCGGTGAACAGGAGCTCGACGTCCGCCCGACCGTAACGCCCGCGGACCACCTGCGCGGCATGGTCGGCGTCGACATCGTGACGCAGGGTATCCAGTCGACCAACGTGGTGCTGCGAGGCTTCAACAACATCTTCTCGGGTTCGCTGCACACGCTGACCGACAACCGCATCGCGGGTGTGCCCTCGCTGCGCGTGAACCTGTTGCACTTCGTCCCTGCGACGAACGAGGACCTGGAGCGCATGGAGGTCGTGCTGGGACCGGGCGCCGCGCTGTACGGCCCGAACACGGCAGATGGTGTGCTGCACATCATGACCAAGTCACCGCTGGCGGAACCGGGCACGTCGCTGTCGGTGGCGGGAGGCGAACAGAGCTTCTTCGAGGCGACGGGCCGCACCGCGATCCGCGTGTCGGACAACTTCGGCATCAAGGTGTCGGGGCTGTACATGCAGGCGGAGGAGTGGGAGTACGAGGATCCGGTCGAAGCGCAGGAAACGTTCAACTACCGGACGGGTCCTGATTCGATCACCCAGAGATTCCGTACGCAGCTCACCAATGCTCTCGGCGGCGACGCCGCAGCCGCCGAGGCCCGCATCTCGCGCATCGGCACGCGTGACTTCGATATCGATCGCTGGAGCGTGGAAGCGCGAGCCGACTGGGTGCCGACGGCCGGCGTGAACACGATCCTGTCTGCCGGCATGACGAACGCCGGCAGCGGCATCGAGCTGACCGGTCTCGGTGCTGGCCAGGTCGACGACTGGAAGTCGTCGTACTACCAGATCCGCACGAACTGGAACCGCCTGTTCGTGCAGGGCTACCTGAACGCCAGCGACGCCGGCGACACGTACCTGCTGCGCAACGGCGTCGCGATCCAGGACGAATCGAAGCTGTGGGTCGGCCAGATCCAGCATGGCTTCCGGCTCGGCGACCACAACTTCACGTACGGCGGTGACGCGCTCTACACGGTGCCCGAGACCCACGGCACGATCAACGGCATCTACGAGGACGACGACGAGACGACCGAGCTCGGCGGCTACCTGCAGTGGGAGTGGGCGTTCGACCCGAAGTTCGACCTCGTGCTGGCCGGTCGCGTCGACGATCACTCGGGACTCCCTGACCCGATCTTCTCGCCGCGTGCGGCCCTCGTGTTCAAGCCGGCGGAGAACCAGGCGATCCGCGCGACGTTCAACCGCGCGTTTTCGACGCCCAGCTCGCTGAACCAGTTCCTGGACCTGCCGAGCGCGGCACCGGATCCGGCGCTGGCAGCGCTGGGCTACAGCGTGCGCGTGCAGGGCACCGGACGCGACGGCTTCCAGATCGCACAGTCGGACGGCAGTTTCCTGATGCGTTCGCCGTTTACGCCCGGCGACCCGTCGGCGCTGGTGCCGGCCAATGCGGCGCTGTACTGGAATGCCGCGGTGGCCGTGATGGAGGCGCGCGGCCTGCCAGCGCAGATGGCGGGCTATCTGCGGCAGATTGCGCCGCTCGCCGCAGAGGCCGTTGGAACGTCGTTCCTCGACGCTGCGACGGGAGACCTGGTGTCCGCACCGCCCTTCGATCGCGTCGATCCGATCCGGGAATCGACGACCACGTCGATCGAAGGCGGGTATCGCGGCGTCATCGCCAACAAGCTGCTGCTCGCGGCCGATGTCTGGTGGGCGCGCAAGAACAACCTCGTGACGCCGCTCACGCCCGTCACGCCGCTCGTCCTGCTCGAAGGCACCTCGACCGTGCAGTTCCTCGTGCCGCGGCTCATGCAGGACCTCGGCATGTCGCAGGAGCAGGCAACGGCAACGGCGATCCAGCTTGCGGGAAGCGCCGCGGCGCCCGGCCTGGCCTCGATTCCGGTTGGCGTCGTGTCCTCCGCGGACATCAATGCCAACGGCGCGCAGCTCCTCACGACGTACTACAATGTCGATGACGAGCTCGACTATTACGGGCTGGACCTTTCCGCCAACTACCTGTTCAGCGATGCTTTCTCGCTCGCTGGCACGCTCTCGCTCGTCAACGACAACGTGTTCGAGACGGATCGCGGCGAGAGCATCACGTTGAACGCACCCAAGACGAAGGCGAGTGTCAGCGGCACATACCGTCATCTCGGCATCGGCCTCTCCACCGAGCTGAGGATGCGCTATAACGACTCGTTCCCGGTGCGTTCCGGCGTGTACAACGCCACGCGATGCATCGAGCCGGATGTTCCAGGCACCGAGGAGTGCGTCGACTCCTACACGCTCCTCGACCTGACGACCTCGTACGAGATCCCGGGGTTCCGGGGCGCCGCGATTCAGCTCGCGGTGACGAACCTGCTGGACGAGGAGTACCGCAGCTTCCCGGGCGTTCCGAACATCGGGCGGATGGCGATCCTCCGGCTCAAGTACGCGTTCGGTCACTGAGCAGGACCGCGCTCCGGCAGCACGGGGCGCGGCTGGAGGACTCGGAAACGGAAAGGCCCGGCAGAAATGCCGGGCCTTTCCCGTTGTCATGCACCAGGTCTGCTGCACCGCGGAGAGCTTCTTCGGCCTGAGGCTCGTTACGCGCTCTTCCCCGCCAGCAGCTCCTTCGCGTGCGCAAGCGACGTCTCGCTCTCCGGATCACCGCCCAGCAGCCGAGCGAGCTCCGCAACGCGGGCCTCACCAGCAAGCTCGTCGACTGTGGTGGTCGTGCGGGCGCCACGCTCCTCCTTGCGAACGAGCAGGTGGTGCTGTGCGCGGGAGGCGATCTGCGGCAGGTGCGTGATGACGAAGACCTGACGGTCGCGCGCGACGTCGCGCAGCTTGTCGCCCACGGCGTGCGCGACCTTGCCGCCGATGCCGGCGTCGACCTCGTCGAAGACCAGTGTAGGCACGTCATCGAGGCCGGCCAGGATGGTCTTGAGCGCGAGCATCACGCGGGACAGCTCACCGCCGGAAGCGATGCGCGCGAGTGCGCGCGGCTCGAAGCCCTTGTTCAGGGCAATGCGGAACTCGACGTCCTCGGCACCGTGGGGTGACGGCTCGTCGACGTGCTCCAGCACTACGTCCATCGTGCCGCCGTCCATTCCGAGCTGCGGCAGGATCGTACCGACCGCCTTGCTGAGCCTGCGTGCAGCGCGCGCCCGTGCGGCGGACAGCCTGGCGGCGGCCTGCACGAACGCGGTGCGCGCCTGCTCCGCAGCCTGGTCGAGCTGGCGA
This sequence comes from Longimicrobiales bacterium, assembly GCA_035764935.1. Taxonomy (NCBI): domain Bacteria; kingdom Pseudomonadati; phylum Gemmatimonadota; class Longimicrobiia; order Longimicrobiales; species Longimicrobiales bacterium. Next base: position 25,419 of record DASTYK010000071.1, read on the forward strand.
CGCTCGAACTCCGCGCGGTCGAGCGTATCGAGCTCTGCACGCGCCCTGGCACCGACCCCGATCACCTCGCCGACGCTTGCGCCGTACTTCAGCTTCAGTCGGTGGATGCGGTCGAGCCGGCGGCGGATGAAATCGAGGCGCGCCGGGTCACCCTCGATGGCCGTCGCGTACTCGCCCATGCGGCGGCCCAGCTCCTCGAGGTTGTAGAGCGCCGCGGCGAGCATCTCGTGCGCGTCCTGCTGCGACGGATCGATGCGCACCAGGTGATCGAGCGTCCGTCGCATCTCGCCCAGACGGGAGCTGAGCGACTCGTCCGCGGCGTACAGGTCCAGGTGCAACGAGTTCGACAGCCGTGCGAGCTCCTCGGCATGATCGAGTCGCGACGCCTCCGCCTCCAGCTCCTCCTCCTCGCCTTCCCGCAGCTCCGCCGACTCGATCTCCTCGGCCTGGAAGCGCAGGAAGTCCTTGCGCTGCTCGGCCTCGCGGCGGCGCTCGTCGAGCGCGTCCAGCTCGCGCAGCGACGCACGCCAGTGCGCGTGCGCCCGTTCGACTTCGGCCGCGAGTGGGAGCGCGTCCGCGTACGCGTCGAGGATGCGGCGCTGCTCGCTCCTGCGCAGCAGCGTCTGGTACTCGTGCTGGCCGTGCAGATCGACGAGCTGCCGACCGATCTCGCCGACCAGTGCGGCCGTGCTCGCGGCACCGTTGATCCACGCGCGGTTGCGTCCCTCGGCCGCGACCTCGCGGCGCAGGATGAGCAGCCCCTCCTCGGTCTCGATCCCCTGCTCCGCCAGCGCACTCACGATGGCGGGGTGTGCGCTGACATCGAAGACACCCTCGACGCTCGCGCGCTCCGCGCCGGTGCGCACCACGTCGGCGGACGCACGCTCGCCCAGCAGCAGCGACAGCGCGCCCACGATGATCGACTTGCCTGCACCCGTCTCACCGGTGAGCGCGTTCAGCCCCGCCTCGAGACGCAGCGACAGGCTCTCGATGACGGCGAAGTTGAGGATGCGCAGCTCGATCAGCATACGCGACGTTGCATGGAGGGTGGGACGAGCGGCGCCATGTGCGGTCAGCCGCGCGAGCCGCGTCGTTCGTGCTCGAGTCCCCAGTGCAGCTTGCGACGCAGCGTGCTGAAGAAGCTCTGCGAGGCGAAACGCACGAGCGGAACGGTCGCGGTGCCGCGACGGACGACGAGCCGGTCCTGCGGGTGCAGGTCGGCACCATCCTGGCCGTCGACGGTGAGGATCAGCTCACCGGTCGTCGACACGACCTCGATCGTGATCTCGACCGTGTCGGGCAGGATCAGCGGTCGCAGTACGAGCGTGTGCGGGCAGATCGGCGTCGCCAGGATGCAGTCCACGGAGGGATGCACGACCGGTCCGGACGCAGACAGCGAGTACGCGGTTGAGCCGGTGGGTGTCGCGAGGATGATCCCGTCGGCGGTGTACTGCGCGACCTGCTGGCGATCGGGCCCCACGAAGACGGCGAGGCGAATGACGCGTGCGAATCCTCCCTTGTGCAGCACGGCGTCGTTCAGCGCGAGAAAGGACGGTCCTTCACGGCCGGTCCCATCGACGACGCGCGCCTCGAGGGTGAAGCGCTCGTCCAGCCAGTAGTCGCCGCTGAAGACGCGCGGCAGCGCTTCCTCGAGCTCGGACGGTGCGATGGACGTGAGGAAGCCGAGGTTTCCGAGGTTCACGCCGAGGACCGGGACGCTGCGCGTTGCCACGAGACGCGCGCCGCGCAGCAGCGTGCCGTCACCGCCCAGCGTGATGAGGAGATCGACGTCCTCGGGCCGGAACTCCGTCGCGCCGGGGAGGCGATCGAGGAGCCCCTCCTCTGCGCGGATCTCGACGTCCTGCGCCTGGAGCTGCCGGCGCAACACGTCGAGCGTCTCCGCGAGGCCGTCGCCGTGCGCCGGACCGATCACGCCGACGCGGCGAAATGCGGTGGCGACGTCGGGCATCAGGCTGTCGAACGCACCATGTCCACGGGCAACGTGGACGCCACCGCGCGCACGCGCTCGCAGATGCTGTCCACGTCGAGGCCGCACTCGGCCAGCTGCTCCTCGCGCGAGGCGTGCTGGATGATGCGGTCCGGGACGCCGAGGATCTCGTGCACGAGCGGGTGCTCGCGACGGTGCGGCTCGAGCGCGGCAGCCATCAGCGCACCGAATCCGTTCACGACCGTGCCCTCCTCGATCGTCAGGATCGCGGAGTGATGCGACGCGGCCCACGCGAGCGTCGTCTCGTCGTACGGCTTCAGGAACCGGCAGTTCACGACGCTGACGTCGACGCCCTCGGCGGCGAGCCGCTGTGCGGCCTCCAGTGCGGGCATGACCATCGTTCCGACGGCGAGCAGTGCAACCTGCCGGCCGCGGCGCAGCACCTCCCACGTGCCCATCTCGACCGGCGGGATCTCCGCCAGCGTCGGTACCGGTGCGGGCACGTTGTCGCGCGGGTAACGCAGCGAGAACGGCTGGTCCTGTTCGACGCCCAGCCGCAGCAGGGCGAGCATCTCCGCGCCATCCTTGGGCGCGGTCACGACCATGTTCGGCACCGCGAGCAGGTACGCGATATCGTAGAGCCCCATGTGTGTCGGCCCGTCATTGCCGACCAGGCCACCGCGATCCATCGCGAAAACGACCGGCAGGTTCTGGATCGCCACGTCGTGGATGATCGAGTCGTACGCGCGCTGCAGGAACGTCGAGTAGATCGCGACCACCGGGCGGATCCCTTCGGTCGCCAGTCCGGCGGCGAACGTGACGCCATGCCCCTCGGCGATGCCGACGTCGTAGTAGCGATCCGGGAACCGGTCACCGAAGGCGCCGGTGCCGGTACCGCTCGGCATGGCGGCGGTGATGACGACGACGTCCTCGCGCTGCTCGCCCAGCTCCACCAGCCCCTTGCCGAACGCGGCCGTGTATGCCGGCGTCGCGGTCTTCTTCTTCGTGATCTCGCCGCTGAGCTTGTCGAACGGCGTTGCACCGTGCCACACGACCGGGTTCTGCTCCGCGAGCGGGAAGCCCTTGCCCTTCTTGGTGATGACGTGCACCAGGCGCGGCCCCTCCCACTTCCGGACTTCCCGGAACGTGTCGACCAGCTGGTCGAGGTCGTGGCCGTCGATCGGGCCCACGTAGCGGAAGCCGAGCTCCTCGAACAGCATGCCCGCCGTGAAGAACCCCTTCGCACCCTCCTCCATCTTGAGCACGAGCTGCTCGAGCCGGCCCGTGAGCCCGCCCTCCGACCGCTGCAGGAACTGCTTGATCTCGTCGCGAATCCGGTTGTAGAACGGGTTGGTGATGATCCCCGTCAGGTACTTGTGGATCGCACCGACGTTGGGCGAGATCGACATCTCGTTGTCGTTCAGGACGACGATGAGATCACGATCCGTGTGGCCGGCGTTGTTCAGCGCCTCGTATGCGATGCCGCTCGTCATGGAGCCGTCGCCGATGATCGCGACGACCTTGAAGTCGTCCTCGTTCAGGTCGCGCGCGGTGGCGATGCCGAGTGCGGCGGAGATCGAGGTGGCCGCGTGGCCGGCGCCGAAGACGTCGTACTCCGACTCCTTGCGCGACAGGAAGCCCGACGGCCCGGTCTTCGCGCGGATCCGCGCGAACGCCTCGTTGCGGCCGGTCAGGATCTTGTGCGGATAGCCCTGGTGACCGACGTCCCAGATCAGCTTGTCGTCCGGCGTGTTGAAGACGTAGTGCAGCGCGATCGTCAGCTCCACGACGCCCAGGCCGGGCGCGAAATGGCCGCCGGTGCGGCTGATCACGTCGACCATGCGTTCCCGTACGGCCTCCGCCACGACCGGCAGCTCCTCCTCCGTCAGGGTCCGCAGGTCCACGGGCGACTGAATCCGATCCAGAATCGACACAGCTCCTCCTGGTGGTCCGGGCCGGCGCAGGCTGCTGCGCCGCGAAGCCCGGAATATAGCTACCGATCCCGCTCTACGGCGAATGCGAGCAGCTCGAACAGCGCAGGATCCGCGACACCCGCGTCGGTCAGCGCCCGTCGGGCCCCCGCGGCGGCATCCGCGGCGCGGTCGCGGGCCTCGTCCACGCCGAGCAACAGGGTGTACGTGGCCTTGGCGCTCGCGCGGTCCTTGCCGGCCGTCTTCCCGAGCACCTCGGCGGTCGCCGTCTCGTCCAGCACGTCGTCGTGGATCTGGAAGGCGAGGCCGAGCTGTTCGCCGGCGCTGCGGAAGGCCCTGAGCACGTGCGGCGCCGCGCCGGCGGCCAGCGCGCCCAGCGCCATGGACGCCGCCATCAGTGCGCCGGTCTTGCGCCGGTGCGTCTCGGTCAGCGCATCGAGCCGCTCCGCACCCGCGAGGTCGAGCCATTGCCCGCCTACCATGCCGGCGGCCCCGGCGGCATGCGTCAGCTCGTGGACCATGGCCGAGCGGGTTGGCGGGGGCAATGCGAGCGCGTCTGCGGCATGCAGGAGCTGGCGCACGGCGAGCGGGATCATGAACGCCCCCGCTACCGTGGCCCTGCGCGCGTCGAATGCGCGGTGCGCTGTGGGCCGGCCGCGACGCAGGTCGTCGTCGTCCATGCACGGCAGGTCGTCATGGACGAGCGAGTACGTGTGGATGATCTCGATCGCCGCGCCGACCTGGTGGATGGCGTCGGAGGTGCCGCCGAGCGCGCGGTACGACATGGCGCAGAGGATCGGCCGCAGTCGCTTGCCGTCTCCGGCGAGGGCGTAGCGCACGGGCTCGGCGAGGAGCGGGGGCACGCCGTCGAGCAGCGCGCGGGCTGCGGCCACGAGAGCGGCGTCCGCCGCTGCGCGCTCGACGCCCAGCAGCGCCGGCCGGGCCTTCATTCCTCGTGAAACGGTTCGGTGGCGAGCGACCCGTCCGCTTCCTCGACCAGCCGCTCGACCTGCAGCTCCGCATCGCGCAGCATGCCGCGCACCTCGCGCAGGTGGCCGATCCCCTCCTCGAACAGGCGGAGCGCCTCGTCGAGCTCCAGCTCCTCACGCTCGAGCCGGGCAACGATCTGCTCCAGGCGCGAGATGCGCTTTTCGATCGCGCCGGATCCGGTGTCAGCCATTCGTCGCCTCCGGCAGCTCGATCGTTCGTACCCCGCCAGCGCTGCAGTCGACGACGCCGTCGGCGACGCGCAGGGCGAACTCCGCACCGGGCTGGAACTCGCTCACCGAGCGAAGGATGCGACCGTTGCGCGCCAGCGGAACGGCGTAGCCGCGGCGCAGCGCGGCCAGCGGGGAGAGCGCATCGAGCATCTCGGCGCAGCGGTTTGCGCGCTCCTGACGGGCATCGATCAGATCGCGGATCCCCTGCTCCAGCGCTTCCGCCGCGCCGTCGATCGAGTCACGCGCCGCATTGACGCGCCAGTCGATCGCGCGCTGCATCCGCGTGCGCAGCCCGTCCGTTTCGCGCGACAGGGATGCGTGATCGGGTACCGCGCGCTCCGCCGCGGCGCTCGGCGTCGGCGCGCGGTAGTCAGCGACCAGGTCGGCGATGGTGACGTCGATCTCGTGACCGACGGCGCTGATGACCGGCACGCTGCATGTCGCGATCGCGCGTGCGACCGGCTCCTCGTTGAATGCCCACAGGTCCTCGATCGAGCCGCCACCGCGACCGACGATGATGACGTCGCAGAGGCCGACGCGATCCAGCCGTGCGAGCGCCCGCGCGATATCAGGGGATGCGCCTTCACCCTGCACGCGTGCGGGCGACAGGACCACGCGCGTCCAGGGTGCACGCTTCTGCACCACGTGCAGGATGTCGTGCAGTGCGGCACCGGCCGCAGAGGTCACGACCCCGATGGTGGACGGATGCGCGGGCAGCGGCCGCTTGCGCTCCGGCGCCAGCAGCCCCTCGCCTTCCAGCCGACGCCGCAGCTTCTCGAACGCGAGCCGCCAGAGTCCATCGCCGCCGCCCGCCTCGAGCTCGCGCACACCCAGCTGAAAATCGCCGCGCCGTTCGTAGAGCGTGAGCGTACCGAACACGCGCACCTCCATGCCCTCCTCCGGATCGGCAGGAAGACGGGCGGCATCACGCGAGAACATCACACAGCGGACCTGTGCGTTCCGGTCACGCAGCGTGAAGTAGCAGTGGCCGCTGGATGCGTAGCGCTTCCACCCCGTGACCTCGCCCCGCACGAAGATGGGCGGGAACGAGCCCTCGATGATGTTGCGGGCGTAAGCATTCAGAGTGGACGGCGTGTAGTCATGCTGCCCTGCGTTCTGCAACGACCAGCTGCTGCCCTGCCGGACATACGCGCGCCGCGGCGGCCGCGCATCGCCCTCGAAGAAATCCCGCATCAGCGCGCAACCGCCTCCGACGCCGTGATCGCACGCGCCGCGCGCAGCGTGTTCTGCAGCAGCATCGTGATCGTCATGGGACCGACACCACCGGGAACCGGCGTGATCGCCCCCGCGACCTTCTCCGCCTCCTCGAACTGCACGTCGCCCACCAGCCGGTACCCGCGCTTCGCGCTCGGGTCCTCGACCCGGTTGATGCCGACGTCGATCACGACCGCACCCGGCTTGATCATGTCACCGCGGATCATCTCCGGCCGGCCCACGGCCGCGATGAGAATATCCGCCTGGCGCGTGATCGCACCCAGGTCCTGCGTGCGCGAGTGCGCGACCGTCACCGTCGCATCACCGCCACGCCCGTTCCGGAGCAGCAGCAGCGCCATCGGCCGGCCGACGATGGTCGAACGGCCGACGACCACGGCGTGCCTGCCGCGCGTGTCGTAGCCGGAGCGCAGGATCATCTCGATTACGCCGGCCGGGGTGCACGGCGCCAGCACCTCCGTATCGCCGACCGCGAGGCGCCCCGCATTCACCGGGTGAAAGCCGTCGACGTCCTTGGACGGATCGATCGCCAGCAGCACGCGGTTGGAGTCGATGTGCTTCGGCACCGGCAGCTGGCACAGGATGCCGTGCACGCGCGGATCCGCGTTCAGCCCCTCGATCACGCCGAGCAGCTCGTCTTCCGACGTTTCCTCCGGCAGCTTGATCGTCCGCGAGTAGAAGCCGGCCGCCTCCGCCGCCTTGCCCTTGGAACGGACGTATACCTCGCTCGCCGGGTCATTGCCGACGATCACGACGGCGAGGCCGGGCTGTACGCCGGTCTCCTCGCGGAATGCCGCGGCGTCCTGCGCGATCTCCGCGCGGATGGTTTCGCTCAGTTCGGTGCCGCTGATGATCTTGGCCATTTGCTTTTTTTCTACCACGGAGTGCACAGAGGGCACTGAGTTATTTGTGTTCTACGCTCTGCTAATTATAACGGAAATTTTCACCGCTGAGACGCGGAGGGCGCTGAGTTTTTCTGGTTGGCTTCGACGCGTGGAGGGAGGCCCGTTTTTCATCCGGTCCTGATGCAGCCTCGGAGCCCGTTGTATTTGTAATGGCATTCACAGCGGGTGCCAATGCTACAGACTCCGAGGGTGAATGGAACTCGAGCATGATGCATCCCACGTCGATCTCACCCCACGGCGAACCGCTACAAGAAAACCCTGTGCATCCTCAGTGTGCTCAGTGATCTCTGTGGTTGACAACGCTGTTGGGCGTGGCTCGAAAACTCCGCGCCCTCCGCGGCTCAGCGGTGAAAAAGATCCGTTCGAGACTACCGGGCAAAATCAACAGCGCGCGTCTCACGGATCACGACCACCTTGATCTGCCCCGGATACTGCAGCTCGTCCTCCAGCTTGCGGGCGATCTGCTCGCTCAGCTCCGACATGGTCGTGTCGTTCACGTTCTCCGGGTCGACGAGCACGCGCACCTCGCGGCCGGCCTGGATGGCGAAGCAGCGCTCGACACCGGGGAAGCCGTTCGCGATCTCCTCCAGCTTCTCGAGGCGCTTCACGTAGGTCTCGAACATCTCGCGCCGCGCGCCGGGGCGGGCGCCGCTGATCGCGTCGCCGGCGGTGACCAGGAAGGTCTCGGCGTAGCGGTGCGGCTCCTCGTCGTGGTGCGCCTTGATCGCGTTCAGCACCTGGTCGGGCTCGTTGTACTTCTTGCACAGGTTCCAGCCGAGCTCGACGTGCGTGCCCTCATGCTCGTGCGTGAGGCCCTTGCCGACGTCGTGGAGCAGGCCCATGCGCTTGGTCATGGTCGCGTCCAGGCCCATCTCGGCGGCCATGTTGCCGGCCACCCGAGCGACCTCCTTGGCGTGCAGCAACTGGTTCTGCCCGTACGACGTGCGGAACTTGAGCCGGCCCAGGACCTTGAGGATCTCCGGGTGGACGCCGTGCACACCGAGCTCGTAGCACGCTTCCTCGGCCGCCTGGATCATCCCCTCCTCGACTTCCTTGCGGCTCTTCTCGACGACCTCCTCGATCCTGCCCGGATGGATGCGCCCATCCGCCACGAGCTTCTCCAGCGCCAGGCGCGCAGTCTCGCGCCGGATCGGGTCGAAGCCGGAAAGGATCACGGCTTCGGGGGTGTCGTCGATGATGACGTCGATGCCGGTCGCCTGCTCGAACGCGCGGATGTTGCGCCCTTCGCGCCCGATGATGCGCCCCTTCATCTCGTCCGACGGAAGACTGACGACGGAGACGGTGCTCTCGGCCGTGTGGTCCGCGGCAATGCGCTGGATGGCGAGTGAGACGATGTTGCGAGCCTCACGCTCCGCTTCCCGCTTCGCGTTCTCCTTGATCTCGCGGATCGTGTTCGCGGCGCGGGCGCGCGCCTCTTCCTCCAGCCCCTGCATCAGCCGCTTGAGCGCTTCCTCGGAGCTCAGCCCCGCCAGCGCCTCCAGCCGCGCACGCGCCTCCTGCTCCACCCGCGCCGTCGCCTGGTCGCGCGCCTGCAGCTCGGCTGCCCTCGTCTCCAGGGCACTTTCCCGATCCGCGACCTGCCGTTCCTTGCCGTCCAGCAGGTCGTACTTCCGGTCCAGTGCGCTGCGACGCTCCTCGATCCGCTGCTCCGTCCGCTCCAGGTCCTCCCGGCGCCGCGCCTCCTCGCGCTCCCAGTCCTCGCGCGCGCGATACGCCTCTTCCTTGCCCTTCAGCTCGGCGGCCCGCTTGAGCCGTTCGGCCTCCGCCCCGGCTTCCTCCCGGATGCGCGCTGCGACGGATTCTGCATCGGCCTTGTGCCTTTGCAGTCGCCTGCGCTCGAGCCACCATCCGGCGAGCACGCCCACGAGGGCGGCGCCGACGGCGATCACGCCGAGCAGCAACGGAGAATCCATGATCACTCCAGAAAGGCGGCCCGGGGCCGCCGCGGTAGGCGACGTCTAACTGGTTATGACAGTTGAGGCTGCGGCGTTATCGACAGGTCACGCCGCGCCGTTCCGCGCAAAGTAGCGGGCGCGCGCGAGGCACCGCAAGGTGGGCTGGGGAGTGATCCGGGGGCGTTACCGCTGGGCGCCAACCGTGTCGGACGGCTCGAGGCGGGCGCGCACGTCGACGGTGAGCTGCTCTGCGAGGCGGCCGATCTCGTCACGGAGCGCCTCGGTCTCCCGGCGGGCCTGGAAGAGCTGGTCCGTCAGGGAGAGGGCAGCCAGGATGGCGGCCTTGTGGGTCTGGATGAGCGCGCCGCCCTGGAGGATCTCGGTGATCGTCTGGTCGACATGCGCCGCACACTCCACGGCGTACTCGGGGGTCGTGTCCGCACGAAGCGTGTACTCCTCGCCGGCGATCTCGACAGTGACGACGCTCTTCGCCTGGTCGCTCATCGGTCTGCCTCCAGGTAATTGAGCCGTGCGGCGATGCGCTCGACGAGCGCATTGGCTCGCGCGAGCCGGTCGATCAGCTCCCTGTTCTCGCGCTCGAGGGTGGCGGCTCGCTCGGACAGCTCGAGCGGGTCGAGTGCGCCGCTGGAAACGCGGCCGAGGGCCGATTCCAGCTCACGCACGCGCCGCTCGGCGGTCTGCGTGCGACGTCGCAGGGCATCGTGGGTCTCGAGCAGGCGTCGAACGGACAGCTCGAGGGCATCCCATTCCGGCGGCGGCAGGGGGGTCTGTCGATCAGGCACGGCGCGTGACTCCGTGGGACTGTTCCAGTGCGCGCAGGACGCGGGCGACGGCCTCGTCGATCTCCTGGTCGGTAAGTGTACGCTCCGGCGAGCGGAAATGCAGCCGGAACGCAATGCTGCGCATCCCGGCAGGAACGCCCTTGCCAGTGAACAGGTCGAAGGGTGCGACGTCCTGCAGCAGCGCGCCTGCGCTTTCGCGGATCGTCGCCTCGATGTCGCTCGCCGGGATCGCGACGGGCACGAGCAGCGCGAGATCGCGCTGAATACCGGGATACAGGGGCGGCTGTCGCAGCGTGAAC
>DASTYK010000072.1 GCA_035764935.1 Longimicrobiales bacterium
CTCACGGTGGGCAGTGCGCCCTTTGAGCTGCCGGCGACGTTGACGATGCCCCGTGCTGCGGGAGAGGGGCCGGTGCCGGTCGTGGTGCTGGTGCACGGGTCAGGGCCGAACGATCGGGACGGGACGGTGGGCGTGAAGAAGCCGCTCAGGGACCTGGCGTGGGGGCTGGCCTCGCGGGGCGTCGCAGTGCTGCGCTACGAGAAGCGCACGCGGGTGCACGCCGCGCGGATGGACCTCGCGAATCCGACGATCGAAGAGGAAACGATTGCCGATGCGCTTGCCGCGCTGCAGCTGGTGCGCACGCAGCCGGAGCTCGATGCGGAGCGCGTGTTCGTGCTCGGGCACTCCCTGGGCGCCATGGTTGCGCCCGAGATCGCGGTGCGGGACGGTCAGCTTGCGGGCGTGATCATGATGGCTGCGGGTGCACGCCCGCTCGCGGAGTCGATGGTCCATCAGCTCGACCACGTGGCGAAGCAGCCGGAGAACCAGGTTCCGCAGGCGGCGGCGCAGATCGCGCAGTTGCGTGCTGCGGCGGAGCGGATCGCTTCGAAGCAGGCGCCTCCGGACGACAGGAGCATGGGCGTGCCGGCGAGCTACTTCTACGACCTGAATGTGCGGGCCGCGCCCACTCGTGCGCTGGAGGTCGATGCGCCGATGCTGATCCTGCAGGGGGAACGCGACTACCAGGTTACGATGGATGACTTCGCTATCTGGAAGCGCACGCTGGAGGGTCGGAACGACGTCGTGCTCCGCAGCTACCCGGGGCTGGATCACTTGTTCGTGTCCGGCGATGCGCCGTCGACACCGCGCGAGACGATGCTTGCGCCGGGGCACGTCGCGCAGGAGGTGATCGAAGACGTCGTGGAGCTGGTGAAGGGCGAGTAAGAGCGGAGTGTGCGGCGCGCGGGATCAGACCGCGCGCCGCGCTGCACGGGCGGCCTCGCTGCCGAAGAGCGGGACCTGTGCGGCATCTCTGGGCACGGGGCGCGGCAGGTGCACGGCAGCCAGCCGAGCGAGCACGTTGTGGTACAGCGTGCCACGCTGCGAGTCGCGCACACCGAGCATCTTCGAATAGATCTCCACCGCAGAGTACGTCGGGTACTCCTCGCCGAGCACGTGCAGGAAGCGGAGCGTGTGCGTCGTGTGCAGCTCGACGAGTGCCATCTCCACCTCGCCCATGTGCATCTCGATCCAGCGACGCAGGTCGTGGTGCACGCGACCACGCAGCCGCTCGCGCACGGCACGCAGCAGCGAGCGGGCCTCACCGAGCCCCTCGTCCTCCTCGTCCTCCTTCCACGCCTGCACGAGCGCGCCCGCTTCCGCGGCGCGCTGGCCGAGCACCGCCAGGGCGCGCGTCATGACCGCCTGGGCGGCTGTCGCGTCCAGCATGTGCACGCGGGCGTAGATCACGAGCATGCGCGGCGCCGTGACGCGATCGCCCGCAAGCTCGACGAGCTCGAGCGCACGCGCGGCGTGCAACTGCAGAACTTCCTCGCTGGCGACAGCAGCAGCCACGTCGAGCTGGCGCCTGACGGAAGGGTCGAGTCGGACCCGTGTTTTCGTGGTCATTTCGGAATCGCTCCTGTGCACAATCCTGCGGGGGCAGGCCTGTGGCAACGCCGCAAACGACGTTCCCCGCGCACATTCGTCACGTCAACGCGCGGAGACCCGATAATCCAACGAGTTACGGGCTGCTGCCGTTTCGGCACGCGGGGCGGCGTCGCGGCGGGCGGACACCTTTTTCCCGGGAATGGCAGGATTTGCGAGCCCGGATTGCGCGTGGGCGCGAGGGTGCGATTCGTGACGCCGGGTTCAGCCCTGTGGGGCCGCGGGCGCGTCCATCCAGAGCACCTCGTGGGGGACCAGCTTCATGACATGCGCGCGAACGAGCCGGGCCGCGTCGCGCACGGACGGCGCCCGCCGACCGGCCATCTGACGGCGCACCACGTCGGCAGCATGCGCTTTCCTGGCCAGCTCGTCGATCCACTCGCCGCGGCCGCGGATCAGCACCGAGGCCCCGGCCCCGGCAGGGACGCTGAGGCAGGCGTCCGCGCATGCCCGCAGCGCGCGCTCCTTGCGACCGGGCTGCATCAGCACGTACGCGGCGCTGCCATCCCACCCGTAGATCACCGGCACCGCGTACGGGGCGCCGGCCTCCACGGCCGTGAGGACCGCCCAGTACCCGGCGGCCAGGACAGCATCGCTGTTCACGCGTTCACCTCCCGTTCGCGGACTGGTCGAAAAAATGCGCACACCGTGCAGTCACAGCCACCCGCGGCGGCCCTGCGGGGCCTCCGCAGTGAGCACTCGTACATCCAGTTTATGCACACATGCACGAATCACCCGTACACCGCGCGCATGACGTACGCAATCTGGTGCCGGACCGTGCAGCAGATTTCGTGCAGGTGATCGAAAATCGGTGCACGATCCACTTTCCGGGCGCGGTGGCGGCGTTTAGGTTCTGATGCGTTCACGCTGCTGCAGCAGACCCTGACCGAGGAGCAAGAGAGTCCTATGCCGTCGAGAGTCGCCCGTTTCCAGGCCATCAGTGCGGTACGTCCGTACACGGCGCCGAATGGTGTCATGCCCGCGAAGTCGATGGACATCGAAGCCATTTTCGGCGAGAACATCTTCGGTCCGCGGGAGATGCAGCAGCGGCTGCCGAAGGCGATCTGGAAGCGCTACCAGGAGCTGACGCGCTCGGGCGAGCCGCTGGATGCGACGGTGGCGGACGCGATGGCGCTGGCGATGAAGGAGTGGGCGAGCGAGCGGGGCGCGACGCATTTCACGCACTGGTTCCAGCCGCTGACGGGCACGACGGCGGAGAAGCACGACTCGTTCATCACGCCGAACGTGGGTGGTGGTGCGGTGTTCGAGTTCAGCGGCAAGGACCTGGTGCAGGGGGAGCCGGACGCGTCGTCGTTTCCGTCGGGCGGGCTGCGGGCGACGTTCGAGGCGCGCGGGTACACGGCGTGGGACCCGACGTCGCCTGCGTTCATCGTGGAGACGCCGAGCGGCTGCTACCTGTCGATCCCGACGGCGTTCGCGTCGTGGACGGGTGATGCGCTGGACACGAAGATCCCGCTGCTCCGTTCCCTGCATGCGATCGACGAGCAGGTGCGGCGTGCGCTGGCGCTGTTCCAGGTGCAGCCGCAGGAGGTGAACGTCACGCTCGGTCCGGAGCAGGAGTACTTCCTGATCGACCAGGAGTTCTACTACAACCGTCCGGACCTGGGGCTGACGGGGCGCACGCTGTTCGGTGCGAAGCCGCCGCGCGGGCAGGAGCTGGAGGACCACTACTTCGGGCAGATCCCGGAGCGGGTGCTGGCGTTCATGATGGAGGTGGAGCGCGAGCTGTACCGGCTGGGTGTGCCGGTGAACACGCGGCACAACGAGGTTGCGCCGGGGCAGTTCGAGATGGCGCCGATCTACGAGAACGCGAACCTGGCGGCGGACCATCAGCAGCTGACGATGGCGACGCTGCGGAACGTCGCGCGCAAGTACGGGCTCGTGGCGCTGCTGCACGAGAAGCCGTTTGCGGGTGTGAACGGCAGCGGCAAGCACCTGAACTGGTCGATCGGCACGGAATCGCACAACCTGCTGGAGCCGGGGGAGAACCCGCACGAGAACATGCAGTTCCTGTTCTTCTGCACGGCGGTGCTGCGCGCGGTGGAGCGGCACCAGGACCTGGTGCGTGCGTCGGTCGCGTTTGCGGGCAACGACCACCGCCTGGGCGCCAACGAGGCGCCGCCGGCGATCATCTCCGTGTTCCTGGGTGAGCAGCTCGAGGACGTGTTCACGCAGATCGAGAAGACGGGGCATGCGAAGACCAGCAAGAAGGCGGGTCTGCTCGGTCTCGGCACGCGCACGCTGCCGCAGCTCCCGGCGCACGCGGGTGATCGCAACCGCACGTCGCCGTTTGCGTTCACGGGCAACAAGTTCGAGTTCCGGGCGCCGGGTGCGTCGCAGTCGATCTCGTGGCCGGCGACGGTGCTGAACACGATCGTCGCGGAATCGATCGACGAGATGACGACCGCACTGGAAAAGGAGCTCGAGCAGGGCGACGCGCTGTCGGATGCGCTGGGTCGTGTGCTGGCACGGGAGATCTCGGCCTGCAAGCGCATCGTCTTCAATGGTGACGGCTACAGCGAGGAGTGGCAGACGGAGGCCGGGAAGCGAGGCCTCCTCAACCTGCGCAGCTCGATGGACGCGCTGGAGCTGCTCACGGCCGGGAAGAACGTGCAGCTGTTCGAGAAGTACAAGGTGCTCTCGCAGCGCGAGCTCGAGTCGCGCGTGGAAGTCTCGTTCGAACAGTATTTCAAGACGATCAACATCGAGGGCGAGGCGACGGCGGAGATTGCGAGCACGATGATCCTGCCTGCGGCCGTCCGTTACCTGCACGAGCTGGGTCGCGCGTCGCGCGGTCTCGAGGCGGCCAGCCACGCCGGCCAGGGGATCAGTGCGACGACGCAGCAGGTCGGCACCCTGGTCGACGAGCTGCGCACCGCACTCGACAGGCTGGTCGAGCAGAACGCGAACCTGGGCGGCGAGGAGGTGCACTCCAAGGCGCGGCACATGCGGGACAACATCATCCCCGCGATGGGCGACGTGCGCGCCGTGTGCGACCGGCTGGAGCGCGTGATCCCGGACGACCTCTGGCCGCTGCCGCGCTACCGGGAGATGCTGTTCATCCGCTGAGCTGCTGCTGCACGGCGGCGGGGCGAGTCCCTGCCGCCGTGTTCTGCTGTACGCGTTCCACGTGCGGTCCATGAGGGCCGCACCCCGCCATGTCGTCGAGAATCGTCCTCCGGCTGGCCCGCCCGTCACCTTGCGAGCATCCTGCCGCGCGCCCAAGTTGCGCCCCCCATGGAGCCAACCTGGACCTCGCTGCTGCCGCCGGTGCTCGCGATTGCATTCGCGATCCTCTGGCGACACGTGTACCTGGCGCTCGCCGCCGGCGTCTGGCTGGGCTACACGATCCTGGCCGGCTGGAACCCCGTTGCGGGTCTGGCCGGTGCGATCGAGGGCGCGATCGGCGTACTCGGCGACCCGGGCAATGCCAAGGTCATCGTTTTCACACTGGTGATCGGTGCGCTGATCGCGACGATCGAGTCGGCGGGTGGTGTGCAGGGGTTCGTGCGATGGCTCGAGGAGCGCGACTACGTGACGTCGCCGCGCCGCGCGCGCATGCTGCCGTGGATCGTCGGGTGCATCATCTTCATCGAGTCGAACATCACGGTGCTGGTGGCCGGCGCGATCGGCCGTCCGCTGATCGACCGGTTCCGCGTGTCCCGTGAGAAGCTCGCCTACCTGATCGACTCGACGTCCGCACCCGTCTGCATCCTGATCCCGCTGAACGCGTGGGGTGCGTACGTGCTCGGCATCCTGAACGAGCTGGGCGTCGCGGATCCGCTCGGCGTGTTCGCGGGATCGATCCCGGTCAACTTCTACGCGATCTTCGCGCTCGCGCTGTCGGGCATCGTGGCCTACTTCGGGTTCGACATCGGTCCGATGAAGAGGGCGGAGGAACGGACACGCGGCGGACAGGTGCTCTCCGAAGGGGCGCAGCCGATGATCGACCCCGACGTGATCTCGCCGCCGGTGGACGAGAGTGTCCCGCGTCGCATGCGCAACATGATCGTGCCCATTGCCACGCTCGTGCTGATGATGCCAGTGGGGCTGCTGATCACCGGCAACGGCGACATCACGGCGGGCAGCGGCTCGACCAGCGTGCTCTGGGCGGTGCTGGCCGCACTGGCCGTCGCGTGGGTCATGCTGGTCGCACAGCGCATCTTCGACGTGAACGAGCTGACCCGCGTCGGACTCAAGGGCGCGGGCGGGCTCGTCGGCCTGGCGCTCGTGCTGCTGCTCGCGCTGGCTCTGGGTGGCGTCACGCGTGATCTCGGCACCGGCCAGTACGTGGCCAACCTGACCGCGGGGCTGCTGCCGCCGTACATCCTGCTCCCGCTCACGTTCCTGGTTGCGGGCGGCATCGCATTCGCCACGGGCACGAGCTGGGGCACGTTCGCGATCATGCTGCCCATTGCCGTGCCGGCCGCCGCGGCGATGGGCCTCCCCCTGGGCCCCTTTGTCGCCGCCTCCCTCGCCGGCGGCGTCTTCGGCGATCACGCCTCGCCGATCAGCGACACCACCATCATCTCGTCCATGGCCGCGGCGACGGACCACATCGACCACGTCCGCACGCAGCTGCCCTATGCACTGCTGGCGGGCTCCGCCGCGACCATCGCCTTCGCCATCACGGGCGCGCTGCTGTAGCCGGGGCGCTTCGGTCGCGCCGGCGGTGTGCAGCGGCGTGGCCCGGCGCCGGGCGTGCTATTCAGCCGAAGCGGCACGCCGCGCCACTGGTCCGAACCCTGCCATAGCACCTGCCCCGGGATCCTGGTCCCGCGCCCGTGGTACATTCAGAGATACACCACCAGCAGCGAAGCAGGCCGAGATGATTCGCAGGGTAGTCCCTCTCCTGGTCGTCCTTTCAGCGGGGTGCGCCTCGCTCCCTTTCCATCGCGGTGAGCCGCGCGACGTCCGGTCCACCAGCAGTGCACCGCGCAGCGCCGAAGACCGCGAGCGAGCGGCGGAACGGCTGCGCGACGCGATGGCGGAAGCGCGCGCGGCGGTGCCGGTGGATCCGGCCGAGGCGCCGCCCAGGGCGGATGCGTCGCGTCGTGTCTGGCAGGCCGCGCTGGATGCGAACGGACGTCGCATCGTCATCTCGCGCGATGCGCGTGCGCTCTGGCTGATGAACGGAAACGCGATCGAGTTCCGCGCTCCCGTGGCGGTGGGCAAGCACGAGCCGTTCTCGTACCGTGGCAGGACGTACGATTTCAAGACGCCGGTGGGCCGGCGCAAGGTGCTCGGCAAGGCGACCGCCCCGATCTGGGTGCCGCCGGACTGGCACTACTTCGAGATCGCGGCAGAGCAGGGGCTCGAGCCGGTGCAGCTGAAGGCCGGCAGCAGGATCGAGCTGGAAGACGGGACGCGCATCGAGGTGCGCGGCAGTGAGGTCGGGCGCGTCAACCAGTTCGGCAATTTCTGGCCGTTCACGCCGGGCAACGAGATCATCTTCGACGGCAAGATCTTCATCCCGCCGTTCGGCACCTCACAGCGCAAGGTGCCCGAAGTGCTCGGCACCCGGAAGCTGGACATGGGGGACGGCTACCTGATCCACGGCACGAACATGAACAGCTCCATCGGCGACGCCGTCAGTCACGGTTGTGTGCGCATGTTCAACGAGGATGTGGAGTGGCTGTACGGTGAGATTGCCACGGGAACGCCGGTGTTCGTGTACTGAGCTCGAGTAGCGGGACCGGCTCCGCCGGGCTCATACCGGTGGCGGCTGGCCCGTTGTCGCGTCGGTGGGATGCCATGCCATGGGACGGGGCCTCTCCGGT
This sequence comes from Longimicrobiales bacterium, assembly GCA_035764935.1. Classification (NCBI taxonomy): domain Bacteria; kingdom Pseudomonadati; phylum Gemmatimonadota; class Longimicrobiia; order Longimicrobiales; species Longimicrobiales bacterium. Next base: position 7,410 of record DASTYK010000072.1, read on the forward strand.
CGCCGCGCGCTGAGCGCTACTCCAGTGACCGTCCGCAGCCGTACAGCACCCGCTCGTCCAGCTCCAGTACGATGGCGTGGGTGAAGCCTTCACCGCTCATCGTGTCCGTGCACGGGACCTCGGTCACGGTCATTCGGACCGTGTGCTCCGGCGTCGACGTCGTATAGACGACACTATCCTCCTCCTCGTCGCGGACGGGCTCCGCCCAGGGCGAATCGAACTCGAGCGCGCCGTAATCGGCAAGCACGTGCATGCGCTCGCGGGGGTAGAGCTCGACCACCCAGCCCGGCTCCTGGCCAACGGCGCGGAAGCGGACACCGCGACGCCGTGCCGCTTCCCACACGGCGCCGCTGCTCTCGAAGTACTCCGCACCGTCCGCGTCTGCCGAAAGACCGGCCGCAGCGTTCCGGTCCGCGCTGGCGTCCGGTGCGTCCGCGCCTGCGCAGGCGCCGAGGGCGAGCAGCGCGAGGAGCGGTGTCGCTCGAAGCATGATCCGGGTCATGTTCACCTCCGGCGTGGGTGGAGGATGGACGGTTCGCGGTACATCCGGCGTGCGTGCGTGTCCTCCGCCGAGTAGCGCAGGCGTGGTCGTCGCTGCCACCGTGTCGGACGCGTGGGTCTGGTTTTTCCCGTGCGTGGCGGAGGCCTGGAGCAATAGTAGGTGAAAAAAAGAACGGGGGCGACATCGCCCCCGTCCGAGCTGCGTTCCCTCGGCTGGCCCCGTGCAGATCAGCGTCGGTTCAGCAGCACCGCTTCAGCGCGGCCGTCCTGGTTTGCGTCGATCAGCTGTGCGATCGGGACGTCGCCCGCGAAGACGTTCAGCACGTACCCCGTTCCGGAGCGGCCCCAGGCGCCGAAGAGCCCGTCCGCGTAGCCGGAGCTGCGGCGATGGTCGTCGAGCCGGCCATAGACGCGGCCGCCGAGGAGATCGCGCAGGGTGTTCGACCCGAACCGGCTGTCGTAGCGACGATCACGGCGCTGGAAGATCACGTCCTCCCAGCTCACCCGATCCCAGCGGTCACGCTGGTAGCCGCGACCGAGGTCGTAGCCCTTCTGCCGGCACCAGGCACGCCCGTGCACCGGATGGCCCTGGCCGTTCTGGCAGAACTTCGGGCCCTTGTTCCTGCTGCGATAGCGGTCGTCGTAACGGTCGTCGCGGCGGTCGTACCGGTCCCGCTCGCGGTTGCGGCGATCGTAGCGGTCGTCGCGGCGATCGCGCGTGGTGCCGATCACGCGCCCTTCACGACGCTCGACGCTGCTGCCGCGTGCCGTGCCGGATGCGCGCCCGGACTGCGCGAACGCATCGACCGGGATGGTGAGCAGCGCGCCCGCCGCGATCGCTACCATGAGTGCCTTCATGTCCTGCCTCCTGATGGAGTCCGCTTCGGCCCCGTAACCATTCATGAACCGTGCACGCGCCCGATCGCCGACAATCCGCATGGTTACGCGGAATGTCGGCTGTCCGGCTGACGCTGCTGACCACCGTGGGGGGCATTCGGCTGTCCGGATCAGTGGACGAATTGCCGCGGGCCGACGCAGCACCGAGATTGCGCGGGCCCTGCTGCCGGCGCACCGCCGCGCAACAGGCGGCACGGAGGGTTCGGTGAGAAATCTGAAGGTACTCGTTGCTGAATCGACCGGCCTGGAGGGGTCGGCCGTCGCGCTCTGGCTCCTCGCCAACGGTCACGACGTGATCGCGATGACCCGCGACCTGGCCCATCCGATGGCCATGCGCCTGATGCGACGCGGTGCCCGCCTCGCCTGGGCGGATCCCGCGGACCAGGCCGCCATCGAGGAGAGCATGCAGGGATGCGACGCCCTGTTCCTCGCGCATCGCCCCGACGAGGATCCGGAGGCGACGGTCAGCAACGGCACCACCATCGTGGATACCGCCGCGGCAACCGGCCTGCAGCACGTCGTCTACTCCTCTGTGCCCGCCGCCCACGAGCCGACCGGCCTCCCGCACTTCGACAGCAGGCATGCCGTCGAGACACGCCTCGCGCAGCAGAGCGTGCCGCACACGGTCGTCGCACCCGCCTGGCTCATGGAGAACTTCGCCTCGGACCGGTTCATCGACCAGTTCCGTGAGGGTCGGCTCGCGCTGCCGTACCCGGCCAACCGGAAATTGCAGCAGGTAGCCGTGGACGACGTCGCGCGCTTCGTCGCCCTCGCACTGGAACAACCGGCGGATTTCGTCGGTCGGCGCTTTGCCCTCGCCGGGGATGAGCTGACCGGGCTCGAGATGGCCGCCACCTTTGCGCGTGTCCTGGGCAGACCGCTGCGCTACGAGGAGCAGCCACTGGCGGCCGCGTGGGCGGCCGACGCCCGCGTCGCAGGCACCTTCGAGTTCCTCGCCCGGACCGAACCCATGGTGGACGTGGCCGCGCTGCGCGAGCGGTTCGACATCAACTGGCACACGCTCGACGGCTGGGCGCGGCGACAGTCCTGGGATGGCGTGCTCGGCTCAGGTGGACAGGATGCACGTGGAAGCGCGCGGAAAGGTCCCGCGTCACGCGGCTCGTGAAGGGGTGAGCGAGACTCTCCCACCGGGACTCGCTCTCAACGGGACGAAATCCCCCAGCATCGGCAGTTCTTGACACAACCCTGACACACTTCTTACCGCGCCTCCACCCGCGCATGCGACAGCCGGCCTATCTTCGGGGAAACAACATTTCGCACGTTCAGCGAAGAGGCTGAGTTGGGTGGGTTTCCGCCGGTCGAGGGGAGAAGCGGCTTTCCGCATGCCGCCACCGGACACCAGGGATCCGAACGGGCCTATCACCGGTTCGCCGAGAGCTGGTGCACGGCAGTGGAAGGCGTCGATCCCATGGCGAAGGGACACAGCGCCCGCGTCGGCCTGTACGCGTCGGCGCTGGCCGAGCGCGTGGGAATCGCGGCGGACGCGCTCCCCTGGTACCGCATCGGCGGGCTGCTGCACGACGTCGGCAAGGCAGTCATCCCGGTGGCCCTGCTGACCAAGCCCGGCGCACTCACCGTTGCCGAGCGGCGCGAGATCGAGCGGCATCCGGTGGTCGGCGCAGAAATGGTCGCAGCTCTGAAATGGCCGTTCGATCTCCATCCCATGGTGCTGCACCACCACGAGCGCTGGGACGGAGGCGGCTACCCGCACGGGCTCGCCCGCGCGACCATTCCGCTGTCCGCACGCATCATGGCGATCGCCGACGTCTTCGACGCCCTGACGTCGGAGCGGCCCTACCGCCCCGCATACTCGCCCCGCCAGGCCATTGCGATCATGACCGCGGACAGCGGCGGCGCCTTCGATCCACACCTGTTCGACGCATTCCGGGAAATGATGGCGCCGCAGATCGCGGCGGGAACGGCGCGGCTGCCGGAGCGAGCGATCGCCTAGGGGGGGTGGCGGGAGGGGCTGGCCGTGCTGCGGACGGACAGCTTGCGCAGAGGCTGTCCGTGCTGCGGGCGATGCGACTCGCCCTGGAGCGTTTGCCTGCTGAAGATGCCAAAAAGGACCCGCCCCTTCTCTCGGGGCGGGTCCTCTTTCTCGAAGGGGACCGCATGGGTCGCGGCGGCGCGACCTCAGTTTTCCTGCTCGATCAGGCGCCCGTACCGTGCATGAAACACCGGCGCCATACGTTCGCACCAGGCCTGCTCACTTCCGCCGCGCGCGATCCAGCGGTACATCAGCCGCCTCTGCAGCTCCATGTACGCATGGAAGGGCGACTGCGCGTCCGGAAGAATTCTCTCGAGAAGCAGCATCGCTACCTCCTCCCTTTGCGTCCGCCGGTGCACCCTGCGCCGACTCGCGTAACTGTCTCTACGGAAGAGGTGTGCCGGAGGTGGCATTGTCGTGAAATGCCTTGGAGGCCAATGGATTATCTGGTTTCTTGGGTATCGGTCAGGCGGGCGAGCGGCCTCGGGACAGGACGGTCGGGCGGAACGGACTGTACTGCTCAGGGGACAGATGGAGGCGTGGGCCCCGGGTGGCTTTCAAGACCGTTCCCTGCGGCATTGTTGGCTCATGGGCCGCCCTGGGACGCGAAGCCGCTGCCTGGGGTGGGCCCTGTGCGGTCGTCCTGTGGATCGCGCCGGCGGCTCCGGCATTGATCGCCGGAAAGGCTACAATTGCCTGCCGCCGCCGCGTCGTTTGTGACGTTTCCGGCGCTGATCGCCGGAAAGGCTACAATTGCTTCCCGCCGGCTCGTCTTTTGTGACGTTTCCGGCGTTATTGCCGGAACGTCCGCAGCCGTCGGTTCCGGCACGATGGGTCGCACCCCCTGCAACCTGCCAGGTCAACGTTCTCACCTGGCACGTCTACCCCGCGATTGGCTGGCCGCCGAGCACGGGCAGCACCTCGCCGCTGATGTAGCTGGACATGGAGGGGGCGGCGAGGAAGACGTAGGCGGGTGCAAGCTCCTCGGGCTGAGCGGGGCGGCCCATGGGTGTTGAGGCGCCGAACTCGGGCACCTTGTCGGCCGGGAGGTCGGCGGGGTTCAGCGGCGTCCACACGGGGCCCGGTGCGACGGCGTTCACGCGGATGCCGCGGCTGACCAGGTTTGCGGCGAGCGACTTGGTGAACGCGTGGATGGCGCCCTTGGTCGCGGCATAGTCGAGGAGCGACGCCTCGCCCTCGAGACCGGTGATCGAGCCCGAGTTGATGATGACGGCGCCTTCCTTCATCTCACGGAGGGCGGCGCGCGCCATGTAGAAGTAGCCGTAGATGTTGGTGCGGAACGTCATGTCGATCTGCTCGTCGGTCAGATCCTCGAGGCGGTCCTGGTGCTGCTGGTAGGCGGCATTGTTGACGAGGATGTCGAGTCTGCCGTATGCGGCGACGGTCTGCTCGACGGCGGCGTCGCAGAATGCGGAGTCACGGACGTCGCCGGGAATGAGCAGGCAGCGACGACCTTCGGCCTCGACTGCCTCGCGTGTCTCCTCGGCGTCGCTGTCCTCGCTCAGGTAGACGATCGCGATGTCGGCGCCCTCGCGGGCGTAGAGCACCGCGACGGCGCGGCCGATGCCGGAGTCGCCGCCAGTGATCAGGGCGACCTGGTCCTGCAGCTTGGCGGAGCCGCTGTACGTCGGGGCCGTGTACTCCGGCCGCGGGGTCAGATCGGACTCGAGGCCGGGTTTCCGGAGCTGCTGCTCGGGCATCTTCGGCTCGGGCTGCTCCTGGTCGCGCGGCTGGACGACGTCCTTGCTGCCGCGCTTCTTCCCCTTTGCGCTCTGGCGGCGCTGCTCCTGGTCCTTCTGGAGCGCGCGTTGCTCAGCCGCGGTTCGCTTTGCCTGCCTGCTGGATGCCACGATGGGTGCTCCTGCTGCGGTGATGCCCTGCGCCGCCCTGGGTGCACGGATGGAGGGGGCAATCCGCATGCCCTGCCCGCGGCGTCGGGTGTGCCTCCGCGTGTCCCCCGCTTGCCGGGGCGTCGGATGTCAGGGCGTCGCGTGCCATCGCGTGCCACCCCGGTCCTGCTGGCTTCCGGATTGCATTGCACACGGCGCGGAAGCCGCGCCCGCTGCGCGGCCCTGCCCCGGGAGAGGTGGATATGGCGGAGATCCATGTCGAGAGAAAACAGGGATCGTCGATGAAGTGGCTCTGGGTGCTGGTGCTGCTGATCGTGCTGGCGCTCATAGGGTGGTGGCTGTGGCAGAGCGGAATGCTCGGCGGCACGGACACGGACACGACACGTACGCCGCTCGACACGATCTCGCTGCTGCAGGTACCCGCGTTACTGAACAGCTAGGAGGTAAGCGATGGCGAGGGATGAACGCATCCGCCGCGACGCGGCCGGTGTGGGCCCTGACCCCGAGTTCAGCCGGCGACTGTATCCGATCGATGAACTGAAGGACTTCAGCATCGCATCGGGTGAGCCGGACGTGCGCGGATGGGAAGTGCGCACGCTGAACGGTCGTGAGGTGGGCGAGGTGGAGGACCTGCTGATCGATCCGGCGCGCGGCGAAGTCGTGATGCTGGAGGTCGACCTGGACCGAAGCGGTCGCCATGTGAACGTGCCGCTGCGCTCGGTGCAGCTCGACCGCGAGCACCACCACATCATCGTGGACAGCGCCGATCTCGGCACCGGTGAGGAGGTGTTCGACACGCGTGCCCGCGATCGCATGACGGACGAGGATCGCCGTCACCTCGACGAGGACATCCGCGACTCGCGCACGCGCGACGTTCGCTATGGCATCGCAGATCGCGACGAGCGCGGCGCCCGCATCGAGGAGGAACGCCTCGACCGCGAGGTGCGCGCGGCGGATCTTCCGCGTGAGACCGAGCGCGTGGACGAGAGCGGCCAGCGCGTCGTAGAGGAGGTCGTCGTGCGTCGGCGGGTCATCGATCCTGACGCGGTCGAGAAGGATCGGCTCGAATAGTTTTATCTACCACAGAGGACACAGGGAACACAGAGTCTTTCTGCGAACGATGCACACTGCTTCGACATCGTGGCGCACGCAGGTGGCGACGAGCGAGTCATGCTGCGGGTACCGCGAAGCCGTACACAAACAAGTGTGGCCCGGCGTGTGGTGCGCGTTGTTGCGACTCTGTGTTCCCCGTGTCCTCTGTGGTAGAGAGAATCGCGAGTGGAAATGTGGCAAACGCTGGTGATAACTCGCGGGTGATGCCGTTGCCGTGGTGGCTCGCTGACGGCGAGGAAGTGTGCGAGCACTGCCTGCAGCGGTACGCGTACGAGGTGGAGGTGCGGTGCGTCGTGTGCGATGCGCCGCTCTGCCCGCAGTGCGTCATCGAGGTGCGTGCGACGCGCGAGTCGTACTGTCCCGGGTGCGAGGAGGCCTGATGGCGGCGCGCGCGATATGGAAGGGTGTGCTCGGGCTCGGCTCGACGGAGCTGCCGGTGAAGCTGTACAGCGCGGTAGAGCCGCGGAAGGTCAGCTTCCGGTTGCTGCACAAGTCGGATCGTGAGCCGCTCAAGCAGCGGATGGTCGATCCCGAATCGGACGAGGCGGTCGAGTACAAAGAGGCGCGGCGCGGCTACCCGACCGATGATGGTCGTGTCGTGATCCTGGATGCAGAGGAGCTCGACGAGCTGGAGCCGGAGCCGTCGCGTGAGATCGAGATGACGCGCTTCGTGCCCGTGAGTGCCGTGGACCCGCACTGGTACGACCGGCCGTACTGGCTCGGTCCGGACGGGAGCACGGATGACTACTTCGCACTCGCCGCAGCGCTGGAGGACAGTGGTCGCATCGGCATCGCGAAGTGGGTAATGCGCAAGAAAGAGTATGTCGGTGCGCTGCGGGCGGAGGCCGGCTACCTGATGCTGGTGACGATGCGCCATGCGGGTGAGGTGGTGAGCGCGGATGCGCTGCAGCCGCCGGGTGGGCGCAAGCTGGATGCGCGCGAGCTGAAGATGGCGGAGCAGCTCGTCGATGCACTCGCTGGCGAGTTCGAGCCGGAGCAGTACCAGGACGAGTATGCGGCGCGCGTGATGGAGCTGGTGGAGGCGAAGGCGAAGGGGAAGAAGCTGCCGAAGAAGCGGGCACGACGGAAGGCAGGGGCGGATGAGTCGCTGGCGGACGCGCTGGAGAAGAGTCTGAAAGCGGCGCGTGCAGCCTGAAGTGCTCTGAACTGCGGGTTATGGGCGGTGGGTGGTGCGAGGTGGATGTCGCGCGCCCTAACTGCTCTGAACTGCGGGTTATGGGCGGTGGGTGGTGCGAGGTGGGTGTCGCGCGCCTGGTGGGCGCGCTGGACACTGCGGGTTTGAACTGCGGGTGGGGGGTGGCGGGCCGTGCCCCGGAGGATGAATGGCGGAAGACGAAGATCTCGAGCTCGAACAGGAGGACGGCGGGGCGCGGTTGCGGCCGTTCTGGTCGGGGACGATCAGCTTCGGGCTGGTGAGCGTGCCGGTCGACCTGTATCCGGCGACGCGGCCGAAGCGGGTGTCGCTGCGCATGCTGTCGCCGGAGGGGGTGCCGCTGGCGCGGCGGTACTATGACGAGCGGCACGACCGCGAGATCGAGCGGGAGGAGATCGTGCGCGGCTTCGAGATGGATGACGGGGAGATGGTGCTCGTCACCGACGAAGAGCTGGAAGCGCTCGAGCCGGACAAGACGCGCGACATCGATCTGCGTCGCTTCGTTCCTGCGGGAGCGATCGACGCGCGCTTTTTCAACCGCGGCTACTTCCTGGCGCCGTCGGGCGAGTCGACCAAGGCGTACCGCCTGCTGGCGGCCGTGATGGAGGAGACGAAGCGCGCCGGCATCGCGACGTTCGTCATGCGCGGCAAGGAGTACCTGGTCGCGATCTTCGCGGAGAACGGGATCCTGCACGCGGAAACGCTTCGCTTCGCGGATGAGCTGCGGGCGCCGGACGATGTCGGCCTGCCGGAGGCGCGCAAGCCGAAGGCCGCAGAGGTGAAGAAGTATGCACGCGCGATCGATCGGCTGAAGAAGCAGTCGCTCGCGGAGAAGGAGCTGCGCGACGAGTGGGCGGACCGGCTGCTGAAGCTGGTGCAGCGCAAGGCCAGGAAGGGGGAGGACACCGTCGCTCTGCCGGAGGACGCGGAGGCTCCGGCTGACAGTGACGTGATCGACCTGATGGAGGTGCTCAAGCGCAGCCTGGAAGGCGCCAGGGAGCGCAAAAGCGAGCGCGGAGCCAGATCGTCGGGGAAGCGCTCGTCGTCTGCGGGTGATTCAACCAGGAAAACGTCCGCAAAGAAACCCGGCGGCGCGAGTGGGGATCTGTCGGAGCTGTCGAAGGATGAGCTCTACGAGCGCGCGCAGCAGCTGGACATCGAAGGACGCAGCAGCATGAACAAGGCTCAGCTCGTGCGTGCGCTGGAGAAGGCAGGGTAGCGGCAACTACGTGCCGCTACCCTCCACACCACCACCCCACCCCACCACGTTACTTCTCGATCTTGCCCTGCGAGAACCGGGTCCAGTTCAGCCACCACCAGCGTGCGGCGGCGGTGAGCTTCCCATGCTGAGTGCGTGCTGCCGGACCGTGCTGGTCTGCCTGCGTCCCGGCGCCGACCGTGCCCGGCGACAGTTGAATCAGAAGTGCCATGATGCCCTCCCGTGCCCCACCCGTTACGACTGCCTGCGTGGAAGAAATCTGCGGCAGCGGCGGGTGGGGCTAAAGGGCCATTTGCGACATGATCGGCAGACCAATTGGCGGGGTGCGGGGCTCAGTCCACCAGCAGGGCGAGGAAGTCGTCGTGCTCGATGCCGCCGAAGAAGTCGCTGAGATCGATCTGTGACAGCACCTTCGCCAGCGCCTCACGCTCGTACCGGCTGCCCTTGAGCCGCACCTCGATCTCGGCGGGATCGTTGCGGCTCATGAAGTCGCCGAAGATGCGGACGGACGTGATCTCACCGCGATCGACCTGGATGCGCAGGTCGATCTCACCGACCGGGAAGCGCCTGGTGCGCTGCGTGTTGAACTTCGGCGATTCGCCGTAGTTCCACTCCCACGTCCGGTACTTGTTGGCCGACAGCTCCTCGACCGCGGCCCAGTCCTCATCGGTCACCTCGTGCAGCACGGCCTCACCGCCCTCGAAGATGCGCTCGACGATCTTTGCCCTGAGCGTGTGCACGTCGAGCGGCTCCGGCAGGAACTCGCTGATGTTGGCGACGCGGCTGCGCACCGACTTGTGCCCCTTCGACTCGATCTTGCCAGGCTTGACGTTGAGCGCACCCGTCACCGCGTCGAGATCCGAGTTCACGAGCACGGTGCCGTGGCTGAACATGCGTCCGCGCGAAACGAACTGCGCGTTGCCCGAGATCTTGCGCCCGTCCGCGATGAGGTCGTTGCGGCCGCTGACCTCCGCGGGCACCCCCATCGCCTGCAGCACCTCGACGACGGGCCGGGTGAACTCCTCGTACCGGTTGAACCGGCCGGGCTGGTACGGAGTCAGGAAGCTGAAGTTGAGGTTGCCCTCGTCGTGATAGACGGCGCCGCCACCCGAGATGCGTCGCACGACGTGGATGCCGCGCTCGCGCACCACGTCGGTGTTGATCTCCTCGATGGTGTTCTGGTGGCGACCGATGATGATCGACGGCTCGTTGATGTAGAAGAGCAGCAGGCTCTCGTCGCCGGTCCGCGTACGGAGGATGTGCTCCTCCAGCGCGAGGTTGACGCGTGGATCGGTGATGCCGCGGTTGTCGATGAGTTCCATGGTCCGTTGCGTTTCGGTTGCGGGTTCCCGGTATGGTAATGAACCCGCGCGGTCCGGGTAAGTTCTCGGGGGGACGCACCTGGCGCGGGACTCGTCCTTCCGCGCCGTGGTCTCGCCCCAGTTGCGTTGCCCGGCCGGGGACGGGGGTCCATCGTGCAACGCAATCGATCCCATAACGCATGGGGAGCGGAGAATGGCACGGTCGCAATACGCCGGTGAGCTGCGTCAGGACGTCGCCTATGCGTTCCGTTCGCTGCGTGTGCGACCGGGCTTCGCGCTGGTGGTGATCCTGACGCTGGGGCTCGGCATCGGCGCGAACAGCGCGATCTTCAGTGTCGTGAATGCAGTGCTGCTGAAGGGGCTGCCCTGGGCGAACGGCGCCGAGCTGGTGCTCGTGCAGTCCGATTACGCCAACGGTGAGCAGTACCCGCTTTCAGCGCCGGACTTCGCGAGCATCGCGGAGTGGAACCGCGTGTTCGACGACATCGCAGCGTTCGCGCAGACGCGTTCCACGCTGACCGGGGTCGGCGAGCCGACCGAGCTGCGCGGCGCGCTCGCGACGGAGGGGCTGCACGAAATGATCGGCGCGCGCGTCGTGCTCGGTCGGCCGCTGCAGCCCGCGGACCATGCGCCGGGTGCGCCGGACGTGGTGCTGCTCAGTCACGGGCTGTGGCAGCGCCTGTTCGGCGGTGATCCGTCCGTGCTCGGTCGCACGCTCACGCTCTCGGGGCAGCCGTACGAGGTGGTGGGCGTGCTCGCACCGGGCCGGGAGATGCCGGAGGACGCGGAAGTCTTCGGCGCGCTCACGCGGGACTCCACGTTCAGTGCGACGACGACGTCGCCGGCGAGGCGCGGCGAGTTCCTGAACGTGGTGGCGCGCGTCCGGCCCGGTGTCACGATGGCGGCCGCACACGCGGAGATGCAGCGGCTCGGCAGCCAGATGCAGGAGCAGTTCCCCGCAACCAACGCGCGCATCACGTTCAGTGCGACGCCGCTCACGCAGGTGATGCTGGGCGACGTACGTACGCCGCTGCTCGTGCTGCTCGGCGCCGTAGTTCTCGTGCTGCTCGTCGCATGCGCGAACGTGGCAAACCTGCTGCTCGCCCGTGCGACCTCGCGCGGCGGAGAGCTCGCGGTGCGTGCTGCACTGGGCGCAGGGCGCGGCCGGCTCGTACGCCAGCTGCTGACTGAATCGGTCGTGCTCGCAACGATCGGCGGCGCGCTCGGCCTGCTGCTCGCGTTCTGGGGCACGCGCGCGCTCGTCGCCGCGCAGCCGGCGGACATTCCGCAGTTCGAGCGGATCGGCGTCGATGGTGCGGTGATCGCGTTCACGGGCGTGGTCACACTGCTGACTGCGCTGCTGTTCGGTGCACTGCCCGCGCTGCAGGCGACGGGTACGCGACTCATGCAGACGCTGCGTGCGAGCGGGCGTGGTGGTGCGGGTGGCGGGCAACGGCTGCGCTCCGGACTGGTCGTCGCGGAGCTCGCGCTCGCGGTGGTTCTGCTCGTGGGCGCGGGGCTGCTGATCCGCAGCCTGTTCGAGCTGTCGCGTGTCGATCCGGGGTTCCGCCCGGCGGACACCTACTCCATTCGTGTTGCACTGCAGGGGCCCCGCTACGACGAGCAGGAAACGCGGCGGATCGCATTCGACCAGCTCACGCGGCAGCTGCGCGCGCTGCCGGGCGTGCAGAGCGTCGGTGCGACGACCAGCCTGCCCGCGACGGACAACGCGTCGCTGTTCGGCTTCGCGATTCCCGACGGGCCGCCAATGCCGCCGAATCTGGCCGCGGAGATCCGCGTCGTCATCGTGACGCCGGACTACTTCCGCTCGATCGGCGGCACGCTCGTACGCGGTCGAATGTTCGACGAGCGCGACGGCCCGGAGGCGCCGCCGGTTGCACTGCTCAACCAGGCCGCGGTCGCGACGTGGCTCGCCGACCGGGATCCCGTCGGCGTCCGCGTCAACGCGAACGGAGACCGGGAAGTGGTGGGCGTGGTCAACAACGTGCTGCAGGTGCGGCCGGGTGAGCCCGATGATCCAGAGATGTACATCCCGTACGCTCAGCTTTCCTCGCGCAACCTCTACTTCACGATCCGAACGAGCGGCAGCCCGGCATCCGTGGTGCCGCAGATCCGCAGCGCGGTGCGCGCGCTGGACCCGAACCTGCCGCTCGAACCCGTACGACCGCTGACAGAGGTCCTGGGCGAGAGCATCGCGCGGCCGCGCTTCTACACGACGCTGCTCACGCTCTTTGCCGCACTCGCGCTCGGCCTCGCGGTGATCGGCATCTTCGGCGTCATGAGCTACGTCGTGGCGCAGCGCCAGCACGAGATCGGGATCCGCATGGCACTCGGCGCAGATCGCACGCGCGTGCTCGGCATGATCGTGGGCAACGCACTGGCACTCGCAGGCCTCGGGCTCGCGATCGGCCTGGCTGGCGCGCTCGTGCTGGGGCGCCTGTTGCGCACACAGCTCTACGGTGTGGACGTGTTCGATCCGCTCACGGTCGCGGCCGTGCTGGCCCTGCTCGGGGTCAGTGCGGTAGCCGCCAGCCTGGTGCCTGCGCGTCGGGCGGCGCGGGTGGAGCCGGGAAAGACGCTGCGGGAGGCGTGACCAACGCGCGCAGGTGAGAGGCGTGACAGGACGAACAGCGCGCGACGCGTCGAGGCCGGAGGCTGCGTCATGCGTCAGCCTCGCTCGCGCGCCGCGGCTGCCTTTCTCTGGAGGTAATCGCGCTCGGGGATGCTCTTCGTGAGCTGCGCGGCCGCTGCGTAATGCTCTGCTGCGCGTGACGTATCACCGAGCATCTCGTACAGGTGTCCCTGCACGGCATCCAACCGGTGGTTGCCGCGCAGGCGCGGCCCCTCGCGCAGGTCGTCGATGATCGCAAGGCCCCTCCCGGGCCCGTGCACCATGGCCGTGGCGATCGCCCGGTTGAGTGTGACCACGGGATTGCCGGTCATCCGCTCGAGCAGCTGGTAAAGTGCCAGGATCTGCGGCCAGTCGGTTTCCGCAAAGGATGGCGCGGCGTCGTGCAACGCGGCGATGGCTGCCTGCAGCTGGTACGGCCCCACGGCAGACTGCCGGAAGGCGTGCTCGACCAGGGCGGTTCCTTCGCGGATCGCGTCCGCGTTCCAGAGCGTGCGGTCCTGTTCGTCCAGCGGGACGAGCTCACCGTGCGGCCCGGTGCGGGCACGACGCCGGGCGTCCGTCAGCAGCATCAGCGCGAGCAGCCCGCTCACCTCGGGCTCGTCCGGGACCAGCGAGTGCAGCATGCGCCCGAGCCGGATCGCCTCTTCGGCCAGGTCCACGCGCTGAAGTGAGGGGCCCGCGCTGGTCGCATACCCTTCATTGAAGACCAGGTAGATCACCTGCATCACGGCGCACAGCCGCTCGCCGCGCTCCGTTGCAACCGGCATGCGGAACGGTTCGCCCGAGCTGCGGATGGTCTGTTTCGCGCGGCTGATCCGCTGCGCCATGGTCGCTTCCGGCACCAGGAACGCGCTCGCGATCTCGGCCGTGGTGAGGCCGCCAACGGCACGAAGGGTGAGCGCAATCGCGGACGTGGGCGTCAGCGACGGGTGGCAGCACATGAACAGCAGTGTCAGTGAATCGTCATGGGTGGCCGCGACGTCGACGTCGTGTGGCGGAACGAATGCCCAGTCTGCCCACGCATCGACAGCAATGGCGTTCTCCCGGTTACGGCGCGCGAACTCGGCGCGAACGTGATCCGTCAGGCGTCGAAAGGCGACGCGATACAGCCAGCCCTGCGGATTGGATGGGATTCCGTGCGCGGGCCACTGCTGCGACGCCGCGATGAGTGCCTCCTGGACCGCGTCCTCTGCCGCGGCAAAGTCAGCGTGGCGCCGTGCGATGGCGGCGAGCACCTGCGGCGCGGCGTCGCGCAGCACACGATCGGTCTCGCCGGTGATCGTTTCGCTCACCTTCATGGTGCTCGCCGCTCGCAGCCTGGCCTCAGTCCTCCGCCGGTGCGCCCATCACCTGGCGCACCTCGATCGGCATGTTGAGCGGTGCGCCACCCGGGCCGGGCGCGGTGGACGCCTTGCCGGCGATCTCGTAGGCGCGCTCGGCTGAATCGACATCGACCATCCAGTAGCCGGCGAGGAACTCCTTGGACTCGGGGAACGGTCCGTCGCTGACGACCGGATTGCCGTCGCTCCCTGCGCGCACGACGCGCGCCTCGGCCGGCGGGGCGAGCCCCAGGATGCCGGCCAGCTCGCCGGCCTCCTCCAGCTCGCGGTTCAGCTCGGTCAGGAAGCGCAGGTGCGCGTCCAGGTCCTCCTTCGACCAGGAGAAGAGGTCCCAGTCGCCGGTGCCGCGCGGTGCGTGCATCATGAGAAGGAATTTCATGGTTCTGTCCCCTGCATGAGTTGCCGTGTCGGGAAGGCCGGTGTGCCTTCTGTATGGAGTCGGAGCCGTGGGATCGGTTTCGACATCCGGTGGGGGAAGGCGGGCCCGGGGCCCTGGGCCCTGGGCCGGGGCCGGGGTTTTTCCGGGTCAGGGTTTTCCGGGGCCCGGTTATGCGCCACGCGTCGCGGCGGGCGGCGTCGCCTGGCGCGCAGTGGGGCACGGACACCGATTACGCGTCAATCGTCCGGGCGAGCCCGCGACGGCTGGCGCCCTGTCGGGCACAGGCACCGCCAGGGCGCCAAACGACGTCGGGAGCCGACACGTTTGTCGCGCCAGCGGGGGCGCGGCGCAGGGCGCGGGGCCGCAGGGCGCAGGGCGCAGGGCGCAGGGCGCGGGTGCGCGGGTGCGCGGGTGCGCGGGCCGCGGGGCGCAGGGCGCGGGTGCGCTGGTGCGCGGGTGCGCGGGTGCGCGGGTGCGCGGGTGCGCGGCGGCGCCCGCTGCGGACCCGCAGCCTCCTCACCGCAGCAGGTCCGCCATCAGCCAGATCCAGCGACCGACCGAGTGCACCCAGACCTCCTTGTACACGTACATGTTCTGGGTCGGCCAGTAGGGCAGGTCGCTGTCGCCGCGGCTCTGCATGCCTACCGGGAGAGCGCCGACGAAGTCGCCCGACGACACTGCGTACTGCTGCGACCAGTCGTATCCCTCGCCGTACATCGTGCTCTGCGTGAACGGGTTGCGTCCCACGATCCACTGCGCCTGGCGGTGCGCGAGGTCGAGGGCGGCGGAGTCCTGGAGTACGTGCGCAATCGCGGCCGCGGCCGTGGCCTGGGAGAGCAGCACGCCGTAGTTGCCGCGGCGCGCGTACCACACGGGGAAGGCGCGCAGGTACCAGCCGTCGCCCATCTCGAGTCCCTCGACCACCTGCGCCTCGTATGCTTCGGTGGTGCCCTGGTAGCGCTCGGCGTGCTGCGCCACGATCTCTGCGGGCCCGTCTCCGACGCGGTAGACGTAGGCGGGCAGGACGTCGTACGGCGAGGTGTACTGCACGCTCTGGCGCTGGTAGCGCGCGTACAGCTCCAGCGCTTCCTGCCACGTCGCGCGCTCGGCGTGATCGGGCAGCGCCTCGACGAGAGCGGCCAGTGCGACGATGGGAGCCTGGTCGTTGCCGCGGTGGAACTGGTGGAAGATGG
This sequence comes from Longimicrobiales bacterium, assembly GCA_035764935.1. NCBI lineage: Bacteria > Pseudomonadati > Gemmatimonadota > Longimicrobiia > Longimicrobiales > Longimicrobiales bacterium. The sequence continues at coordinate 23,083 of DASTYK010000072.1, forward strand.
TGTCGCGGCCGGTGCCGGTGTAGAAGAAGCCGCTCAGCGGGAACGTGGTGCCGACGGGCTGCTTCTGCTGTGATGCGACGATCGTGCGTGCGAGCTCGACGGCGCGATCCGCGTACTGCTGCTCGCCGGTCGCGCGGTACAGCTCGATCGAGGCGAGCGCGCCGATGGACGCGAGCTCCATCTCCGTCGCGGCGAATGCGGGCGTGCTCCAGGTGGTCTCGTCGTTGACGCCGGTCTGCGCGTCCTGCCAGTCGAGCCGGGCGGTGCGCAGCGCACGGGCCGCGAGCTCGGGTGCGGCATCCTTCAGCACGCGTGCGGCGATCGCTTCCGCCGCGGCGGCGATGTAGTTCACGTTGGGGTTGTTCAGCGCTTCGCGCTCACGGTCGTCCTCGTCGCCGACGATGTTGTTGGTCCAGAGGTTGTGGCCGGCGAAGCCGATGCGGTAGCCGCCGTCGAAGCGGACCTTGAGGAGCCAGTCGAGTCCCCATGCCGCTTCCTCGAGCACGCGCTCGAGCAGTGCGGGTTCGTCGCCGAGCTGCTGCAGCCGCTCCGCGAGGGCGAAGAGGGCATACGTCGTCTCGCCGGTGTTGACGGCGCCCTGCGACAGGTCGCCGGCGTCGTGCCAGCCGCCGTTCATGACGATGCGCTCGCCGTCGTGCGTGGCGAGCCAGTCCTGGTGGTCGACGCCCTTCACGCCGGGAACAGGGAATCCGCAGCGCTGGCCGTACAGCCAGTTCAGCGTCTTCCAGACGGTACCGTTCCAGACGTCGTCGCCGATGGCGAACGGCTGCGAGTGAGCGTCCCCCGCGCGCAGGACGTAACGGCCGGGCGTCGTCAGTGCGGAGAAGTCGAGCACCTGGAACTCGCCGATCGGACTGCTGGCGGATTGCAGCGGAGCGCTGAACACGACGTCGCCGAGCGGGGTGTCGTCGATGCGCACGACGTCGAAGCGGTCAGCATCGAGGCCGCTGGCGAGCGCGGTCTTGGAGAGTGCGGCGTCGTATCCGGTGTGGCTGTACGCGATGCGGCCGGGCGCGACGTTCCAGCCCGTATGATGATCCGGCTCGACGCGCTGCAGCTCGATGCGACCGATCTCGAAGGAGACGTGGTCGTCCTCGCGCGCGAGCAGGCGGTTCAACCAGTAGCCGAACTCGAGGAGCGTCACCCGATCGCGTGGCAGCGGATCGATCTCCCAGACGATCTCGTGCCAGGTCTCGTCTTCCAGCGTGACGTAATGGATGCCCTCGCGGTAGTAGACGTCCGGGATCGTGTCGGCGCCACTGTTGTGCAGCACGATCTGGAGCGGCAGCATGGGCAGCCCTTCCACGTCCGCGCGCACCCAGATCGACAGTCGGTTGTAGCCGCTCCAGTCCTCACCGGCGACGCTGCGCCGCAGGTTCACGGTGGACAGTCCGCTGCGCGTCGGCGCAGGCTCGCCGGGGAACGTCTGCACGTCGACGCGCAGCGTACGCATGCCGTGCGGGCCGCGCGTGTCGGGGAACGTCAGGTTGCCGGTGCCGGTGAACGTCCAGCGCGTCGGATCGCTCATGTCATCGAGCAGGCGCTGCTCGAGCACGGGCTTGCTGAGCCAGCGGCGCTCGGCGGAGTGCTCGAAAGGGATGGGCAGGAGCGTGTGCTCACGTGGTTGCTGCGCGGCAGCAGCGCCGGGATTCAGGGCTGCTGCAAGTACGGCGAACGTCGTGTAACGGAGAGCGGCGAAAGGCTTCACGTGTGATCCCTGGCGGCAGATGAAACGAGGGCGCATTGCAGGTCGCGGGCACCGGCCCTGACTACACCCGCGCCACCCGTGCGAGGTCCTCGTCCTTGCCCGACACCAGCAGCGTGTCCGACTCCTTGAGCGGCGCGTCCGGGTCCGGCACCGTGGCGATCTCGTCGTGCAGCACGTCATGGATCGCCACGATCGCGATGCGGTGCTTGCGCGGCAGCTGCAGCTGCCGGAGCGAGCGACCGATCCACCGGTCGGGCACGGCCATTTCCTGGATGCTGAAGTCGTTGGCAAGGCGGACGTAGTTGAGCACGCTGCGCGATGAGATGCGCGCGCCGAGGCGCAGCCCGCTCTCGCGCTCCGGGAAGATCGTTTCCGTGGCGCCGATCTTCTGCATGACGCGCGCGTGGTCGCTGGACACGACTTTCACGTAGACCTCGTCGACGCCGAGGTCGTGCAGCGCGAGCGTCGCCAGTATGCTCGCCGTGATGTCCTCGCCCGTGCTCACGATCGCGGCGTCGGCGTCCCTGGCCCCGAGCCGCTCGAGCACGCGCGCATCACGACCGTCGCCCACGGCGGCGCGCGAGACGAACGGTGCGATGCGGTCGACCGCGTTCTCGCTCGTGTCGAGCGCGGCGACGTCGTGTCCCTGCTTGTGCAGCGCCTCGGCTGCGGCGGAACCGAAGTTCCCGAGTCCAACGACGATGAAGCGTTTCATCGATTCACCCTGTTGTGCTAGCCGACGGCGACGTCTTCGTACGCGTAACGGAAGTCCGTACCCGGTGTCGGGTTCCGGAGTGCGATCGCGGCGGCGAACGTCAGTGGTCCGACGCGACCGACGAACATCAGGACGATCGTGAGCAGCCGGCCGAACTCCGTGAGCTGCGGTGTCACGCCCATCGACAGGCCGACGGTGTTGAACGCGGAGACCGCCTCGAACATATACTCGAGAAAGCCGATGTCCGCGATGACGCCCGTCGCCGGCAGCTCGCTGGTCGTGTAAGCGAAGATCGCGAGCGTGACGAAGCCGAATGCGACGACGAACAGGCCGACCGCGCGCTGCACCGTCTCCTCCGGCACGGAGCGCCCCCAGATGCTGGCGGTATCGCGGCCGCGCAGTCGACTCCACGCGAGCAGGCCGATCAGCGCGATCGTCGTCGTCTTGAGGCCACCAGCCGTGGAGCCCGGTGAGCCGCCGATCATCATGAGCAGGATCGTGAGAAAGTCGGAGCGCACGCTCATCGCGCCGTAGTCGACGACGTTGAAGCCGGCGGTACGCGCGGTCACGCTCATGAACAGGCTGTTTGCCAGCTTGTCTCCCCTGGGCAGGTTCGCGAGCGTGGCCGACCACTCGAAGTAGGCAAACAGCGCCCAGCCGCCCACGATGAGCAGCGCCGTCACCCAGAGCACGATGCGGGAGTGCAGCGACAGGCGGAACGGCCGGCCGGTGCGTCGGGAACGCGTGTGCAGCACGACCTCCTCGAGCGTCAGGAAGCCGATCCCGCCGAGCACGATCAGCGCCGAGATCACGAGCAGCGTGCCGGGCGCCCGCTGGAAGTCCATCACCGAGTTGGTGAACGTCGAGAAACCGGCGTTGCAGAATGCGCTGATCGCGTGGAACAGCGAGGGCCACAAAGCACCCTCGATCCCGAAACGCGGGATCCAGGCGAGGTACAGGAGCGCGGCGCCGAGCAGCTCGAGCGCGAACGTGAAGATCACGATGTCGCGCGCGAGATGGCGGAAATCGACGTGGGGTGCGATGTCGTACGTGGTCGCGGCGAGCGTTTCCTGGCGCAGCGAGAGGCGGCGACCGAGTGCGACGATGATCAGCGTCGTCAGCGTGATGATGCCGAGGCCGCCGAGCTGGATGAGGAGCAGCAGCCACGCCTGGCCGGCGGGCGTGAAGTAGGTGGCGGTGTCGACGATGATCAGGCCGGTAACGCACGCGGCGCTGGTCGCCGTGAACAGCGCGTCCAGCCAGCCGAGCCGCTCGCCGGTGTAGAGGCCCGGCAGGTACATGAGGCCGAGCGTACCGATCAGCACGAGCACGGCGAAGGAGATGACCAGCAGCTGCGGACCGGAGAGGCTGCGCCAGAAGGAAGGACGCCGGTGAACGACGTCCTGGGCGCGGGGCGCCCGGCGACGCGCGGTCAGACCGGGCATCTGGAGCGGGACCGCCAGGCAGCGCGGGTCACCGGGTTGTCCGTTCGTTGCCTCTCGTACGCTGACGACACACGCGGAATGTATGGGAGGGCGGGCCCGGCCGTCCATTGCCGCGGCCCGGAGGGGCGGCTGACGTCTTCGGGGTGCCCTGCGTGAGCATTGCCGTACGTCGCGCGCGTGGATTCCCGAGGGGGCGGCTCACTCCCATGGGGGCTGCGCTCCGTCAACCTTGCCCCACACCTGGATTCCGGACGACCGGTGCTCGACTCACGTGCTAGTCGGGGCAAGCGTGACCCCACCTCCTGCCGGCGCCCGGCGCGCGGTCGATCTCACGGCACAATAGACGGTGAAATGCGCCCCAAACGGAAACCGGGGGGAGCGGGGTCACCTTCACGGCGAGGCGGGGACGCGCACGTCGCTGGAAGGGCGGCGTCCCCCTGTCAGTGGGCGTCCCGCGTCACACGGGGACCCGTCCGGACCGTCCCGCCATCCCTGCCGTCCGTCCCGCCTCGCTGGCTGCCCGTCTGCCCGACCGTTACCTAGCTATCTATGCATAGCTCCAAGGGGAAGCGACATGGCACGACCCGGCAATGACCTGAAGGGCACGCTCGCACTGCTCGTGCTCCGCACGCTCGCGAGCAGCGGACCGATGCACGGTTACGCGATCACGACGCACATCCAGACGGTGTCGCAGGATTCGCTGCGCGTGGAGGAGGGCTCGCTGTATCCGGCGCTGCACCGGATGGAGCAGGACGGCTGGCTGCGCTCCTCGTGGGGGCGGACGGAGAACAACCGGGAGGCGCGCTTCTACGCGATCACGGCGAAGGGGCGGCGGCAGCTGGAAGCGGAGCAGGAAAGCTGGTCACGACTGAGCGACGGCGTGAACCGCGTGCTGCGGTTCGCCTGAGCAGGCACGATCCGGAGAACGGCGATGAGCCTGTATGATCGTCTGCGCAACCTGGGCCGCACGGACCGGCTGAACCGCGAGATCGAGAGGGAGCTGGCGTTCCACGTCGAGGAGAAAGCGGCGGCGCTGCGCGCGGCGGGCATGTCCGAGGCAGACGCGCTGCACGAGGCGCGACGTCGCGTGGGCAACGTCGACGTCCAGCGCGAGCGCACGCGCGATGCGGACGTGATCGGCTGGCTCGACTGGCTGCTGCGCGACGTGCGTCATGCAGCGCGCGGCCTGCGACGCACGCCGGTCTTCACCTTCGTCGCGGTCGCGTCGCTGGCGCTGGGGATCGGCGCGAATACGGCGATCTTCACGTTGATCGACGCGGTGGTGCTGCGCCCGCTTCCGGTGCGTGCCCCGGAGGAGCTGGTCATCCTCGGCATGTCGGAGAACGAGTCCGTCGGGTACTTCACCAATCCGCTGTGGGAGCAGGTCCGCGACAACCAGGGCGGGCTGAGCTCTGTGGCGGCCTTCTCGCACACGCGCTTCAACACGGCGGCCGGCGGCGAGGCCCGCTGGGTGGACGGCGCATGGGTGAGCGGCGACTACTTCCGCGTGTTCGGTGTGCACCCAGCCATCGGCCGTCTGTTCACGACAGCGGACGACGCACGCGGCTGCACGCCGCTCGCCGTGCTGAGCCACGGCTACTGGCAAGGCGCGTTCGGTGGTGATGCGGCCGTGCTCGGGCAGCGGCTGACGCTGGAGGGCACGAGCTTCGAGATCATCGGCGTCGCACCCGACGGGTTCCGCGGCGCGGACGTGGGTGACAACCCGCAGGTGTTCCTGCCGCTCTGCGCCGAGGCGGCCGTGGCCGGCGAGCGCAGCATGCTGGACGCGCGCAGCACGTGGTGGCTGAACGTGATGGGCCGGCGCGCGCCGGGCCTCACGATGGAGCAGCTCGGGGCGCGCCTCGCCGCGATCGCGCCCGCCGCGTACGCTGCGACCTTGCCGGAGCACTACCCGCCGGAGCACCGCGAGGAGTACCTGTCCCGCAGCTTCCATGCGCATGCCGCACCGACCGGCATCTCGCAGGTGCGCGACCGCTATGCCGGGGCGCTGCTGATCCTGATGACCGGTGTCGGGCTGATCCTGCTGATCGCGTGCGCGAACGTTGCGAACCTGCTCATCGCGCGCGGCTTCATGCGGCAGAAGGAGCTCGCCGTGCGGCTCTCGCTCGGCGCCTCTCGCGGCCGGCTCGTCCGCCAGCTGCTCGTCGAGTCCCTTGTGCTATCGCTTGCCGGCGGCCTCGCCGGCGTCGCGCTCGCCGTGTGGCTCACGCGCGCGCTGATCGCGCTCGTCCCGACCGGCGAGCAGCCGCTGCTGGTCGAGGCTACGCCCGACCTCAGGATCCTCGCGTTCGCGAGCGCGCTGACGGTCGCGACGGGGATTGTCTTCGGCCTCCTGCCGGCGCTGCGG
>DASTYK010000073.1 GCA_035764935.1 Longimicrobiales bacterium
AAGGAAGAGGTGGGAAAAACGAAGGATCAGCTCTGCTTCAGCAGCGGGTACGCGGCCGCGCAGCTCGTCGTCGATCTGGCTCGGCGAAAACACTTGTCCTGCCCTGCAATGCGTCCGTGCCGCCGGCCGATGCGCCGGCGGGCACATGAGCTTGGCCGTTTTCGCGGGCGGGGGCAAGGCGGGGTGCGGCGGACCATTCGGCGGCTGCCCGGCGGGCATGCGCGCACTGGATTGGCGCGGGATGCCGGCGGATGCCGGCAGATGCCGGCGTGGCTACCCACCGTGGCGCGTCAAACGCGCTCGGGTAGCCTCTCGATTGTCGCGCGATCGGGCATGGCGGCGCTCGGTCGCGCCGGATCCCGGCGTGGCTACCCCCGTGGCGCGTCAAACGCGCTCGGGTGGCCTCTCGATTGTCGCGCGATCGGGCATGGCGCCCTGTTGCGCGACACACGCGTCCTGTCGGTCCCGGCGTTTGTCGCGGCATCGGGCGTGGCGCCATGTCAGACGCCAGCCGCGTCGCCGGGTTGCACCCGTTGTCGCGCCATCGGGCATGACGGCGCTCGGTCGTGCCGGATCCCGGCGTGGCTACCCCCGTGGCGCGTCAAACGCGCTCGGGTGGCCTTTCGATTGTCGCGGCACCAGGCATGGCGCCCTGTAGCGCGACACACGCGTCCTGTCGGTCCCGGCGTTTGTCGCGGCATCGGGCGTGGCGCCCTGTCAGACGCCAGCCGCGTCGCCGGGTTGCCCCGGTTGTCGCGCCATCGGGCATGGCGGCATCCGCATCCCTCACCCCAGCGAGGGCCGCTTCTCCTGAAACCCATGGCATCCGGCGTTCAGCCCATGCCCCGGCCGAGCGCGAGCGCCACCTTTGCGAGCGTCGCCTCCCGCGCACGGGTCAGGTCCTGCCAGGTGAACCGCAACACGCGGATGCCCGCGGCAGCGAGAGACGTGTCGCGACGACGGTCGCGGAGCTGGGCGTCGCGTGTGGTGTGATAGGCGAGCCCATCGATCTCCACTGCCACGCCGTGACGCGCCCAGCAGAAGTCCACCTCATAGCCGTGCACCAGGAGATTCACGTCCGGCGCAGGAAGCTGCGCCGCGCGAACGAGGTGGAGAAATCGCTCTTCCGCCTCCGATCGTGTGAAGGAGGGAGCGGTGTCCGCGTCCAGGAGCGCGCGCAGACGCCTCGTGCCGGGACGGCCGGGGTACCGGGCGAGGTGCTCGATGAGCCCCTCCGTGGTGACACCGTGGTGGCGGAAGGCACGCGCCACCGCCTGCTCGAGCGCCCGGTCCGCCAGTGTTGCGGCGAGGTCGAGAAGCGTCCGCGACGGAGACGTGACCGGCACGCCGTCGCATACCGCGCGCTCGTCGCCTGCGAGCCGTACACGGTGGTACACGACCCCTTCGCGCCGTCGCGGATTGCCGCGTGACGTGCTCACGTGTGCACTCATTCCCGGGTGCCCGACGAGCTGCTGCAGGTGCCCGGCGGTCTCGTGACTTGCGACCGCGTCCGGCCCGGCACCCAGCACGGGCACGAGCACGCGTGCACGTGGCCCTTCCAGCCCGGGCACGACGTACACACCCCGTGCAATGCGCCGCAGGCGACGTCGCTTCACGCGATCGTCCAGCAGCGGCATGGGCATGCCGGCGGCGTGCAGCTGCCAGCGTGCGACGACGCCGTCCTGCGTCCGCGCCGTCCGCAGAACGAGTGCGTCGATGTCGATTCTGCTCATCAGGTTCTCCTGCGTGGAACGGGCAGCAGGTCACAGTGCGACGGCGCAACGTTGGCTCGAGTACTACCCGGTCAGCGCGCGCGTACTGGAACGGGCAGCAGTCCACAGCGCGACGGCGCAACACTGCCTCGAGTACTGCCCAGCCTGCCCGCGCGTACTGGAACGGGCAGCAGTGACCACAGCGCGACGGCGCAACGCTGTCTCGAGTACTACCCGGTCTGCCCGCGCGCGTACATGTCTTCTCGCGCCTCGGTCGCCGCCGGACGTCACCTGCACGACATCCTCGCGTCTGGCCGTCTCTGCACGGCCGGTTGCCGGCACCTCGGGATCACGCGAGCCGTCGCCATCCCCAATGCTTCTGCCCCACCACGCGACACGCGCTGCAGTGCGCGCCAGCCTTTGTATCGCCATGGGGCCACCTGCCCTGCAGTGCGCCACGCGCGGCCCCGTCGGAAAACCGTTTGGCGCGCTATCGGGCGCTATGCCCGGGAGCACTCCACGCGGTACCGGCTGCCCGGCGTCTGGCGCGTTATCGGGCGGCCCGCCGGTGCGCCGTCCTGCGCTCCCGGCGGACGCAACCGATTCGAGAGAGAACAGCCCCCAGGCCCAAGCCGCGGCTCAACGCCTGTTGCACCTCCGACCCCTCGATCGTCCAGACGTGGACCCGATCGGAGCAAACGCACCGAGGAGAGCACCATGTTATTCGACGATGTCGCAGGGGCTGCCGGGCGGCGACGCGAGCAGGCGGCGTTCGCCGTCTCCGTCGTTTACCTCTGGGTAACGATGATTCTGCTCGGCGCAGTCGTGCTCGAGACGTTCATGGTCTATCCGAACATTCTCGTGGATCCGCCCGCATCGCTGGAGACGGCGCTTGCATTCATGCGCGTGTCAGGGCCCAGCGACTTCTTTCCGCCGCTCGGCTTCCTGTCGTGGGTTGCGGGCGTGGCTGCGGCGCTGCTTGCCTGGCGGGTGAAGGACGCGCGCTGGTGGGTGCTCGGCAGTGTCGCGCTGATGCTGGCCGATGGACTGTTCTCGATGCTCTTTCACTGGCCGCGCAATACGATCCTCTTCGTCGAGGGCGCTGCCGTGCATTCTGCCGAGCTGCTGCGGGCCACCGCCGCCGAGTTTCAGCGACTGCACTGGTCGCGGCTGGTGTTCACCGCGGGAGCAGCGCTGGCGATGTTCGTGGGTGTGTTGCGACTGCACCGGCACCGTCTGCTCCGGTGGTGGAGCTCACGTTCAGCTGCCGCGATCTGATCCTGCGCCTGACGTTGCGATGTGACCCCCGGCGCCTGACGTGATGCAGCACCCGGCGGCTGCGCCGTGCCCCGCCGGACTGCGGTCGACCTACGCCCCGTCCATGCCGCGATGCCGCGCGGCAGAACCCGACTGACCGTCGGCACCCGAAACCCCGGCCCGCACCTGGATGCGGTCCTGCTCGGCGTCGAACTGTTCCCAGATGCGCTCGATGTCCGCGGGCGAGACGTGCACGGGGGTGCCGGCCAGGATGCCGGTGACATGGCGGAAGGGCCGGCCGATGTGCATTCCGTCGGCGTCGATGGTGAACTCGCGGATGTCCTTGTCGTGGACGGAGCCGCGCATCTTGAGCACGGTGAGGCCGCGCTTCATCTCGCCGAAGGCTTCCACGTAGCGGAGCAGGATGATGGAGTCGGTGAGCGTGGAGATGTGCGTCTCCGTGATGGAGGAGCCGCCCATCAGCGCGGGCGTGGTCGACGTGAAGAGGCCGGTGATCTCCTGGTGCTTGATGAACGACGAGATGCCGATCACGAATTCGCGGAACGCCTTGATGCTGCCGCCGCGCTCCAGTGCGGACAGGCTGTCGAGTGCGACGCGCTTCGGCCGGAACTCCTCGATGATCGCGCGGATGCGGACCAGCCAGTCCTCCAGGCCCGCGACCTCCGGGTAGTCGCAGATCACGCGCAGCATGCCGTCCTGCTCCATCTGCTCGAAATCCATGCCCCAGCCGCGCGCGTTGCGGAAGAGCTGGTCACGGCTCTCCTCGAAGGCGAGCAGGAGGCAGCGCTCACCGGCTGCCGCACCGCCGGCGAGGAACTGCGTCACGGTGAGCGTCTTGCCGGTTCCGGTCGCGCCGGAAACGAGGATCACGGAGTCGCGGAAGAAGCCGCCGCCGCACATGCGATCGAGGTCGGGATCGCCGGAGGAGATGCGCACGTCCGAGGACTTCTGGCGCAGCTGGATCGACGACAGCGGGATCACGACGATGCCTTCGCCGTTGACGATCGTCAGCGGGAACTCGCCCTTCTGGTGATCGGTGCCGCGGAACTTCAGGATCTCGATCGTGCGCCGCCGCTTCTCCTCGTCGAGCACGTTGCGCAGCACCATCACGTTGTCGGCGATGAACTCCTCGACGCCGAAGCGCGCGATCGGACCGTAATCGTCCGTGCGCTCCGCGGTCATCACGGCCGTCACGCCCATCTGCTTGAGGGCCGAGGCGATGCGGAACAGCTCGCGCCGGACCAGCGCCTGGTCACCGAACTGGCTGAACATTGCGCCCAGCGAATCGATCGACACGCGCTTCGCATCGACTCGCCTCACCGCGTTCTCGACGCGGGCGAGGAGCGCGCCCAGGTCGAAGGCGCCGCTCTCGATGATTTCCGTCTGCGGGTCCGGCGACGCATCCACGATCGCGAGGCTGCCGTCCTTCTCCCACTGCTCCAGGTCCCAGCCGAAGCTGCGCATGTTCTGGCAGATGTCGCCCGGCGACTCCTCGAACGTGACGAACACACCGTTCTCGCCACCCGAGATACCCGCGGCGAGGAACTGCGTCGCGAACACCGTCTTGCCGCTCCCTGCCGTGCCCGACAGCAGCGTCGTCCGGCTCTTCGGCAGCCCGCCCTCGGCGATCAGGTCGAAACTCCGGATCCCTGTCGGCAGCTTCTGCACCGAACCGACGGTCCCTGCTGCGTTCATCATTGCTGCTCCGTGACTGCTTGGTCAGTTGCCTCGGGCCAGACATCCAGCCCCAGCAGAACCTTCTCGCGATCCGACAAGTCGCCGATGACGCGTCGGAGTGGAGGCGGCAGGCGTTTGATCAGGGTGGGCGTCGCCAGGATCTTCTCGTCCTCGGCGAGCTGCGGATGCTCGAGCACGTCCACGATCTGCAGATCGTACTCACCGTTCAGCTCCGCTTCACAGATGCGCCGCAGATTCGCGATCGCATGCTCCGCCCGCGGCGTTTTGCCCGTCACATAGAGCTTCAGAAGGTATCTCGCCAGAATCGGCTCCTTTCGCGGCGCCGGGATGGCGCTGTGACCCGGGCGGAATGCGGGCGGCGCGGGCTCGACCTGAGCTCGAGCGTTGTTCGCTGGCATCGACGCCGGAGACGGCTCGGCGCGGGCTCGATCCTGAGCTCGAGCGCTGGTCGGCGGGCATCGAACCGGAGCCGGTCAGGCGCGGCTCAACGCCGAACTCGAGCGCTGTTCGCTGGCATCGACGCGGGGACGTCTCGGCGTGCGTGAACCGTTATCGTCGCACATTCCCGGCCAGCGCGCCACCCGTCCACCCGTCCACCCGTCCACCCGTCCACCCGTCGCCCCGCCTAACGTCCACCAACCCCCGTCGGCCACCGCCCCCCGCGCAGACTGGCGTGGCCCATGCACTGCACGCCGGCATGGAGGACGGCACACGGCGCGAGCCGCAGGACAGCGATGGCCGGACCGCGGTCGGCAACGGCGAGAACGGTCGCCTGCGCGTCATCATCGACCAGGTGGCGGACGGAATCGTCATCGTCGATGTCGACGGAGTGATCCAGTTCGTCAACGCCGCGGCCGAAACACTGTTCGGGCGCACTGCAGATGCGCTCATCGGGAGCGAGCTCGGGTTCCCCGTGGTCCCCGACGAGTCGACGGAGATCGAGGTCCTGCGGCCCGCCGCGGAAGCGGTCGTCGCCGAGCTGCGCGCCGTCGAGATCGACTGGGACGAGCAGCCCGCGCTCCTGATCTCGCTCCGCGACGTGACGCACCGCCACCGGGCGGAGCAGCAGGCGCGGGAGCTCGAGCGCGAGCAGGCGGCACGCGCGGCCGCGCAGGCCGCCGAGGAGCGCTACCGTCGCCTGGCGGCCGAAAAGGCCGCACTCGCGGACGAGAACGCGCTCCTCCTCCAGCACGCGCAGGCGGCCAGCCGCGCGAAATCCGAGTTCCTGGCCGTGGTCTCACACGAGCTGCGTACGCCGCTCAACGCCGTGATCGGCTACACCGACCTCCTCGCCTCGGGCATTTCCGGTCCGATCACGGAAACGCAGCGCGTGCAGCTCGAGCGCATCCGGGCCAGCTCACGTCACCTGCTGGAAGTGGTGGACGACATTCTGACGTTCTCGCGACTGGAGGCCGGCCGCGAGGAGCTCCGTGTCGAGCCGGTGGAGTACGGCCAGCTCGCCGAGGATGCAGCAGCACTGGTGCAGGCGATTGCCGACGAAAAGGGGATCCCGGTCGAGGTCCGCACGCCGTCGCAGCCGTGTCCAGGCGAAACGGACAGCCGCAAGGTGCGCCAGATCCTGCTCAACCTGCTGTCCAACTCCGTGAAGTTCACGGAGCGTGGCCATGTGCGCATCGAGGCCGAGGCGGACGGCGAGGACGTCGTGTTCCGGGTGAGCGACACAGGGATGGGCATACCCGCCGCGCACCTGGAGGACATCTGGGAGCCCTTCTGGCAGGTCGAGGATGCCCACACCCGTCGGGCGGGCGGCACCGGCCTGGGGCTGAGCGTGGTGCGCCGTCTCAGCCGCTTGATGGGCGGCGGAGTGAGCGTGCGGAGCAGTCAGGGTGAAGGCAGCACGTTCACCGTCCGGCTGCCGCGCAAGGTGCGGAGCGACGGCCGGAGCGACGGGCGAAGCGACGCTGCTGGGCGGGAGTGAGCCGCGCCAAATCGCACCGATTCGCACGCCCACAATAGAGGCCCGCAACGTCGACTCGCTGCGGGCTTCGATGTTGTCGGACGCGCCGCCTCGGTGAAAAAAAAGGCCCGCAACGATCACTCGCTGCGGGCTTCGACATTGTCCGGCGCGGCGCTCGCCGATCCTCATCTCCTCGCCATGTTCAACCTATAACGCGCCCGGGGGCTTGCGGCAAGCCGACGTGCATGCGCGACCGTTCGCGGTCGAAACGGGACCCATGCGAACGGCGCCATGAGGAAAGCGGATGGCGGGATACGTCCAGCAGCTCGAAGAGCTCGATCGCGAACATGTGGCGCTGGTCGGCGGCAAGGCCGCACAGCTGGGTGAGCTCGCCCGCATCGACGGGATCCGGGTTCCCGCAGGGTTCTGTGTGACGACGGACGCGTTCCGCAGGGTCATCGCGGGTGCGCCGGCCATCGCTGTTCGGATCGCGCAACTGGCGCAGCTCGCGCCGGCTGATCAGCAGGCGGCGCGTGAGCTCGCCGCTGACCTCCGGCGCGCGATCGAGGCCACCCCGATTCCCGACGACGTCGCCCGCACGATTCTGCGCGCGCTCGAAACACTCGGTGAACGCGTCGCCTGCGCGGTTCGCTCGAGCGCGACGGCGGAGGACCTCCCGACCGCCTCGTTCGCCGGTCAGCAGGACACGTTTCTGAACGTCGTCGGGCCGGACGCCATCCTCGAGCGCGTGCGCCAGTGCTGGGCGTCGCTCTTCACCGAACGAGCGGTGACCTACCGCATGCGCAACGGCTTCGACCATCGCGCCGTGCGCATGGCAGTGATCGTCCAGCGCATGGTCGAGCCGGATGGCGCGGGTGTCCTGTTCACTGCGGATCCTGTCAACGGCAACCGGACGATCACTGCGATCGAGGCGTGCTATGGACTGGGTGAGGCGCTGGTGTCCGGACTGGTCCACGCCGACATGTACCGGGTGCGCAACGGCGCCGTGATCACCAGCACGATCGCCACCAAGCCCGTCGCACTGGTGGCCGCGTCCGGCGGCGGCACGCGGGAGCACGCGGTCGAGCCGGAGCGGCAGACCGCGCCGGTGCTGAGTGATTCGCAGATCATGCACCTGGAGCAGCTAGGCCGCCGCATCGACGCGCATTTCGGCACTCCGCAGGACATCGAATGGTGCGTCGCCGGTGATCAGCTCCACATCCTGCAGAGTCGCCCGATCACCACGCTCTTTCCGATCCCCGAGGCCGAAGACGACCAGAACCACGTTTACGTTTCGGTCGGCCATCAGCAGATGATGACCGACGCGATGAAGCCGCTCGGTCTTTCCGTGTGGCAGCTCACGACACCACGTCCCATGGCGGAGGCGGGTGGCAGGCTGTTCGTCGACGTGACCACGATCCTCGCGTCGCCGACCAGTCGCGACTCGCTCATGCAGGCGCTCGGCAAGTCCGACCCACTGATCGGCGACGCCATGCGGACGCTGCTCGACCGTGGCGACTTCATTGCGACGCTGCCGCACGACGCGCCTGACGCGCCGGTCGTGCGCGGCACACCCGCCTCCGGCGACGCCGCCCGTCTGACCGACATGGACGCCGCAACCGTGCGCGAGCTGATCGCGCGCAACGAAGCATCCGTCGCTGCACTGAAGCGTGACATTGCGTCCAGGAGCGGCCCGGCGCTGCTCGATTTCATCCTCGACGATCTGCAGGGCGAGCTCAAGCGCCACCTGTTCGACCCGACCAGCCACCAGGCGATCATGGCGGGGATGGGCGCGACCTGGTGGCTCAACGAGAAGCTGGAGGAATGGCTCGGCGAGAAGAACGCAGCGGACACGCTCACGCAGTCCGCGCCGAACAACGTCACATCGGAGATGGGACTCGCGCTGCTCGACGTCGCGGACGCGATCCGGCCGCATCCGCAGGTCGTCGCATTCCTCGAGCAGGTGGACGACGACAGCTTCCTCGACGAGCTGCCGAAACTCTCGGGCGGTGATACAGCGCGCGACGCGATCCGCTCGTGGCTGGACCGCTTCGGCATGCGCTGCGTCGGCGAGATCGACATCACGCGGCCGCGCTTCGCCGAGCGCCCGGCCGCACTGCTGCCCACGATCCTCGGCCACATCGAGAATTTCGAGCCCGGGGAGGCGACGCGGCGCTTCCGGCAGGGGGAGCGGGCCGCGCGTGCAAAGGAGCAGGAGGTGCTGGAGCGCCTGCGTGCACTGCCCGACGGTGAGCAGAAGGCCGCAGAAACGAAGCGAATGATCGACCAGGTGCGCACCTTCGCCGGCTACCGCGAGTACCCGAAATACGGGATGATCAGCCGCTACTTCGTCTACAGGCAGGCGCTGCTGCAGGAAGGTGAACGTCTCGTGCAGCGCGGCGCGCTGCGCGCGCTGGATGACCTCTACTTCCTCCGCTTCGACGAGCTGCACGACGCCGTACGCACGCAGCGCGCGGATTACGAGCTCATCCGCAAACGCAGGGACGCGTACCGGTCGTACAAGTCGCTGACACCGCCACGCGTGCTCACGTCCGAGGGCGAGGCCGTCACCGGCTCGTATCGTCGCGATGATGTGCCGGCAGGCGCACTGGCCGGACTGGCCGTCTCCGCCGGCAGCATCGAGGGGCGTGCGAGGGTCGTGCTCGACATCGGGAACGCAGACCTCGAGCCCGGCGACATCCTGGTCACCGCGTACACGGACCCGAGCTGGACGCCGCTGTTCGTCTCGATAGAAGGACTGGTGACGGAGGTCGGCGGGTTGATGACGCACGGTGCAGTGATCGCGCGGGAGTACGGGCTGCCGGCCGTCGTCGGGGTGGAGAACGCGACACGGCTGATCCGCGACGGGCAGCGGATCCGCGTGAACGGTACGGACGGGTACGTGGAGATCCTGGCGGATCGCTAGCCCGTGAGCGACACGCGGAACTCGCGGCCGGTGCGGTGGGCCTGCTATTCGCCGCGTCTCACGGCGCAGCGACCGCCTCCAGGTTGTCGTCCTCCTCGTGCTCCTCCCAGTCGAGCACGTGGAACGGATCGATGCCGGCGAAGGCCGGCCGCGCCGGTACATCGATCGTGATCGACTGGTCGCCGGAGCGGATGCGATGCATCCGGAGATGCAGCGGTGCGCTCAGCCGCGTCCGCCCCGGCTGCGGCGGTGCGAATACGCCGACCGGCACCCACTCGTCCATTGAAACTTCGGTTTCCGCGCCCGTGCGGTCGTAGACCATCTTGCGCGCGCGTACGTCCATCGTGACGCGCCACTCGCCGTTCGCGAGCGAGTCGACACGCACCCGCTCCGTCGACATCCGCCAGTAGGTGTTCACCTCGAACAGGTCGTGCAGCAGGTACTGCAGCGAGTCCGGCGTCACCGCCTGCAGCTCGCGGTACAGGTCCAGCGTGGTGGCGAGCGGCGCATCCGCCGGCCTGTGCGCGTCGAGCAGCCTTCGGATCGCACCGTTCACGCGGTCCTCGCCCACATACACGCTCAGTGCGTACAGCGCGAAGGGTCCCCACCGGTACGACATGTACGGATCGAGCCCGCGCAGCAGCGGCTCGCCGCGGCGGATCGGCGCGATGGGATACGGCAGGCGCAGAAAGCGCCGCAGTCGCCAGAGCTGGTCGCCGCCGCGGCTGTGCTCGACCAGCGTCATCGCGTAGTACGTGGCAAGACTTTCCGAGAGCACCGGCGCTCCTTCGACCAGCGCGGCCGGCACGTTCCACTGGTGGCCGAGCTCATGTGCGGCGATGAAATACGGCATGTCTAGGCCACTGTCACCGCCTGCCGGATTCATCAGCGTGACGCCCTCACCGTGCGTGATCATGCTCGCCTCGGCATGCATGCCGACGCCGTCGCCCGGCACCTCGAGAACGGTGACGTGGCCGTACGGGTACGGTCCGAATTCGCGCGTGTAGTACTCGAACGACGCCCGGAGACTCTGCACCACCGGCTCGATGTGACCCGTGTGCTCCGGATGGTGCAGGACACGGATTGCGACGTCCGTCCACTGCGCGTCGTGCACCTCGTACTGCGCCGAGGCGAACGCCCACTCGTCGCCGATGGGGGCGTCGGTCGTGTAGTGGAAGTAGCTGCGTCCGCTCTCCTGCCACGATCGCCGGAGTGCGCCGGGGGCCACACCGACCTGGCCATCGACCGTGCTGACCACCGCATCCAGCGTGGTGCCCGGCGCACGGTCGGTGTGCGTACGGGCGTCCTCCAGACGCGCGATCACCGGCCGCGCTGCGAGATCGTGCGCCTGCCGCTCGCTTGGCAGGATCAGCTCGCGGCCTCGCTGGTAGCCGATGGCCGGGAACCAGGCGTTGGTGAAGTGCGTGCCATTTGCAGCAACGGCGTCGTTCACGCTGCCTTCCCGGAATCCGCGCGCGTCGTGTCGCACGTCGAAGTCCAGGCGCATCGACTCACCCGGCATGAGCGGCGTGTCGAGCGTGTAGATCGAGTGGCCGAGCTCC
Organism: Longimicrobiales bacterium; assembly: GCA_035764935.1. Lineage (NCBI taxonomy): Bacteria > Pseudomonadati > Gemmatimonadota > Longimicrobiia > Longimicrobiales > Longimicrobiales bacterium. Next base: position 11,095 of record DASTYK010000073.1, read on the forward strand.
GCGTCGTGCAGCACGCGCCCTGCCGCTCGATCGAACCCCAGCGCGCGGGTTTCGACCGACGGTGTCGTCGCGACATGGATCGTGTCGATCGGTTCCGTACTGCGGTTCACGAGCTCGTATGATCCGCGAACCTCGACAGATCGCCGTTCCGGATGGATGTCGACCTCCAGCCGGGCAGCGGCGACGTGCGGCTGAACGACGTCGCCGTAGCGCGCGTAGCGTCGCTCGTACTCCGCCTGCCGGGCCGCGATCTCATCGGCCGTGCTGTAGTCGTTGAGCACATTCGTGTTGTAGAACACGAATCCGCCGAGGACCAGGACGAGCAGGAGCGCGAGCGCGCCTGCGCCGACGGTTGCACGAGCGAGCCGGTGCTGCGCGATCCCCAGCCGCTCCCGCACGCGCCCTTCCCTGCCGCGCACCCAGAACAGCCGGGCCGCGACCAGCAGCAGCAGCGCCCACGCCGCCCAGTACGCCTTGAACGAGAGCCAGGGCAGAACGTACGGGCCGAGCCCGCGCATCTCCGTGTACGTCCACCACGGACCCGCGCCGTAGATGAACAGGTCGTGCTCGATGCCGAACATCGGCGCGAGCAGGATGATCACGTACGCGACGATCGCGAGCAGGTGACCGACGTACTTCTGGTTCGCCAGCACATGCACCACGAGCGCGAGCACGGCAAAGAGCACATACTCGGTGAGCTGGAAGCCGAACAGGATGATGAGGTACAGGCCGGGCTGGTAGTCGCTGTAATCGAGCAGTGTCTGCGCGGCGATCCCCGCAAGCATCACGCACGCACTGAGCGCGGCGAGGAGCAGCACCAGGCCGAGCAGCTTCCCTGAGAGGGGGACCCAGTCAGGAACCGGCGCGGCGTCGCCGATCTCCGCCATGCCCGCGTCACGCTCGCGCCAGACCAGCTCACCTGCAAAGAAGACGATCAGCAGCGGAACGATCACCCAGCGGCTCAGCTCTGACGTGAGCGGCCCCGTCAGCTCCTTGAGCACCTGTCCGGTAGTGGGCGTCAATGGCGTGCCCATCGACACCATCTGGTCGAGGATCACCGGTATCGCGAGGAGCGGGATCCCGATGAGCAGCGCAAGGCCGGCCCAGCTCGTCGCCAGCGCGCGGAACGAAGACCACGCGATCGCGAGCGCCTGGCGCACACGCATCGCGGTGTCGAACGAGCGCGCGACCCGCGGGACGGATACGATCGCGCTGGCCGTGATGCCGACGAGGGCGGGCGCCGGCGATGCGGCGGCGTCGAATCGCGCGCGACGTGCACGTCGGGAGCTTTCCGCCCGGTGAGCGAAGTGGAAGCCGAGGTACGTGATCCCGAGAATGACCAGCGCGACGGCGATCCAGAATGCACGGTTGGTCAGGATGATGCCCTCGAGCGCGAGCAGGCGCGACTGCTTCTCCGTCGTCGTCCACAGGTGCGCGATGTCCTCCACGATGAAGCGGATGCCGATCGGGTCGAGCAGCGTGCCGAGACCGCGGCTGAACAGCAGGATCGAGGCGACGAAGAAGCCCATGAACACCAGCGCCATGCTGCCGAGGTAGGCCGCCATCGGCCGGCCGCTGCGCAGCGCGACCGCGAACTGCAGCGCTGTCGCGACGAACGCGTTCGGCAGCGCGATGTACGCGTACGCCGTCAGGTATGACGCAGGGCGGAAGGGGGCGATCAGTGCGGCGTTGACACCAGGCGAGTAGACGGCCAGCAGGATGCCGAGCTGCACCGCCAGCAGCAGCAGCGCATTCACGACCAGCGCCGCGAGGAAGCGGCCGAAGAGGTTCTCGGACTTGCGCAGCGACGTCGTATAGACGAGCGGGTACATGCCCGTCGCGACGTCGCGCGCCGCCGCCTCACCCGCGACGACCGGTGCGAGCAGCATCCAGAGCAGGCCGCCGACCACCGTGGTGAGGGCAATGTAGAACGGCGCGTTGACGAAGTGATCCTCGTACAGCGCGTCGGCAACCGCAGCGTCGCGCGTCATGAGGAAACTGACGACGAGCAGGACCACGAACATCAGCGGCACCCATGGACGGCGAAGCTGGTAGCTCAGCTCGAAACGGAAGATGCCGCGGAGCATCATGCGGCCACGAACGCACGCCGGCCGATATGGCCGGCCATCGCGCTGAAGTACACGTCCTCCAGGCTCGGCTCCGCCGCCTCGAAACCCGCCACCTCCTCGCCGTACACGTGCACCACCGTGCGACCCGCCAGCAGCCTGGTCGAGATGATGGGATGTGTGCGCTCCAGCGCGGCCAGCTCCGACTTCGAGATCACACGGCGCCAGATCCGGCCCCGCAGCTCCTCGACCGAATCGCGCGGCGACCCCTCGAGCAGGATCTCGCCACGATCGATGATCGCCATGCGCGTGCACAGCTCCGTCACGTCCTCGACGATGTGCGTGGAAAGCAGGACGACCGCGTTCTCACCCAGCTCCGAAAGCAGGTTCAGGAAGCGGACGCGTTCCGCCGGATCGAGCCCCGCCGTCGGCTCATCCACGATCAGCAGCTTCGGGTCGCCGAGCAGCGCGACCGCGACGCCGAAACGCTGCTTCATCCCGCCCGAGTAGCCGCCCAGCTTCTGCCTGCGGACGTCCCACAGGTTCACCTGCCGCAGCAGCGCCTCGACCACGTCCCGCCGCTCGCCCCGGCCCGCGATCCCCTTCAACAGCGCGAAATGATCGAGCAGGTCGACCGCGCTCACCTTCGGGTACACGCCGAACTCCTGCGGCAGGTAGCCCAGTGTCTTCCGCACTTCGGCCTTCTCCACGAGCACGTCCAGCTCTCCGAGCCGCACCTCCCCCGAGTCCGCTTCCTGGAGCGTCGCCAGGATGCGCATGAGCGTGGACTTGCCCGCACCGTTCGGCCCCAGCAGCCCGTACATGCCCGGCGGGATCGTGAGGCTCACGTCGCGCAGCGCCCGGACGCCGTTGGCGTAGGTCTTCGACACGTTGCGGATCGCGAGTGCGGCGGCATCGGGCATGGCGGTCTCCGGCGTGATACCTTGAACTGCAATGCATCGCAGATCAAGGGTAAGGCGGGAGGACGGGAGGGTCAAGCGGGTTACGGGCGGTTCGGGATGGATTGGGCGGCGCTGGGGACCGGAGCATTCAGCGGGAACGGCGGAACGGCATTGGACTCTCGCTGGCGCACCAACCCGGGTCCCCAGTCTCGCACACGCACACGCACACGCACGTGGGTGGTGCGGTTTCGAAAAGGCGGAGGGGGCTCCCGCCCGCGTCTCTCCTACACTCGTCTCACCCCTCGTAAACCGCGGCCAGCAGCGCCTTTCCGACGAACGCCAGCGCACCGAGGCCGAGCGCCATCGTCAGCCCGGACCCCTGCGACGTGCGCCGGCTCGTCGCCGCCGCCAGGGCGAGCGCGGCTGCCGCCGCGGACGCCGACACCACCACGTTCGCGTCCATCCGCTGATACGGGCTTTCGCGATGCGAGTCGCGGAGAAAGTCCCCCCGCACGCCGCCATCGTACTCGACCGGCTCGTACAGGTTGTGCGGCGCGCCTTCCCGGACCGGCCAGTCCGTCTTCTGGTCGTCGAATCCCTGCATGCGCTGCTGGACGTCGACCAGCTTCGGGCTGATCCGCTCGGAGACGGACAGGAACTTCCCGGCGCCGCCGACGAAGACGTCGCGCTCGTTGCCCTCGGCGGCCCGCAGGATCGCGCGCGCCGCGAGCGCGGGGTCATAGACCGGCGGGATCGGCTGGGGCATGACGCCCAGCTGTGTCTTCGCCTTGTTGAAGAGCGGCGTGTTGATCGAGCTCGGCTTGACCAGCGTGACACGCACCGGCACGCCGTCGTGCTGCAGCTCCACGCGCAGTGAGTCGACCCAGCCCTTGATCGCGTGCTTGGACGCGCAGTAGATGCCCTGCAGCGGCACGCCCCGGTCGGAAAGCGTGCTGCCGACGCAGATCAGCGCACCTTCCGTCCGCTCGAGGTGCGGCAGTGCCGCCCTCGCGCCGTGCACCTGTCCGAAGAAGTTCACGTCCATGATGCGCCGGACGTCCTCGATCGATTGCTCGCGGAACGGCGCGTACGCGCTGACCCCCGCGTTGTTGACCCACGTGTCGATGCGGCCGTAGCTCTGGACTGCGTGCCGTGCGAGAGCTTCGACGTCGTCCGCCACCGCGACGTCGGTGCGCAGCGCCGTGGCCTCGCCACCATCCCGGCGGATCGTTTCGACCGCGCTGTCGAGGTCGCGCTGGTTGCGTGACGCGAGGACGACCTTTGCGCCGCGACGCGCTGCTGCGATCGCAGTGGCGAGGCCGATGCCGCTGGATGCACCCGTGATGACGATCACCTGGTCCTGAATCGGTCTGGGCATGATGCTCCTCTAGCGCGCGGCGAAGCTGGCGAGCAGCCCCCGCGCGCGTTCCCATGAGTCCGCGGAAAACGATTCCAGCCATGGCTGCCGGACGACGTGCAGGCGTCCCTGCTGCTCGACGATCTCGTGATGCGACGTCCCGTCCTCGTCGCGCCATGCGCGCAGCGTCACCTTCGCTTCACCCACGCGCAGTCCGCGCACGCTCAGCTCCGGCAGCCACGCCGGGAGCACCGGATCGACGAGCAGGAGCTGCAACGGCGCGAACGGCACCAGCCCCAGCAGCGACTGCATCACCATCGGCCAGATGCTCTGGTTCCACGCTTGCGGCCGGTTCGCGCGCGGGTACGCGCCGGGATGCGCAAGCTGGTCGCGCCCGTAGCCGCCCACGCATTCGGGCGTGCGTCCTTGCGGCCACAGCCGCGCGAGATCATACAGCGCGCGCGTCAGCTCCTCCGCGCGATCGTCGAAGCCGTAGCGACGCAGGCCGAACAGGATCGTCGCATTCTCCACGGGCCAGACTGCGCCGAGATGGTAGTCGAGCGGGTTGTAGGCGGGGTTCGTCGTAGACAGCGTGCGGATCCCCCAGCCGCTGAAGAGGTCCGGCTCGAAGAGTCGGCGCACCAGGCGGGGCACGTGGTCACTGTCGACGATGCCCGTCGCGAGACACTGCCCTGCGTTCGACGTGCGTGCGCGGATCTGCTGCTTCTGCGCGTCGAGCCCGAACGCGATGAAGCCGTCGTCGTCCATCCAGAAGTCGCGGTTGAACCGCTCCTTCAGGGCGCGCGCCTCCCGCCACAGCTCGACGCTGCGGTCCCACTCGCCCATCACGCCCGACAGCACGGCCATGAACTGCAGCGCGACGTACCAGTAGCCCTGGATCTCGCACGGTGCGATCGGCGGCTCGACCTGGCGACCCGCATCGTCGACGATCGCGTTCTCGCTGTCCTTCCATCCCTGGTGCCGCGGCCCGTTCGGTGAGCGCGTCAGGTACTCGATGTAGCCGTCGCCATCGCGATCGCCGTGCGTCTCCGCCCATTCCAGCACGCGCAGGGCAGCGTCGTAGTGGGCCGCGACCTGCCTACGATCGCCGGTCAGTGCATACCGGTACCCGAGCCCGATGATGAACATGAACGGGCTCGCGACATCGGCGTAGTTCCGATCGAAGCCGGATCGGCCGAGTCGCGAGAGCGGATCCGTCTTCGCCTGGTTGATGATGCGACCCGGCTCCTCGTCGCGACTCGCATCGGCGACGCGACCCTGCAGTCCGGCGAGGCGCATGAGCACGTCGCCGAGCATCGCGCCGCCGTCCAGCAGCCCGGCCTGCCACGATGTCGTGAGCGCATCACGTCCCCAGAGCGTCTGGTACAGCGGGACACCCGCGCCCGGCGTGAGCCACTCGCCGGCGGGACCCTCCAGCAGCGCGAAGGAGCCGAGGTCGAGCGACGCGCGGTTGGCACACTCGACCAGCGGCGATTCTCCCGGCGCGTGAAAGCTTGCGACGTCCGCGTACCAGCGTTCGAGCCGCGCCTCCCGCCGCGCCCCCTCCGCTGCGTCCAGCGGGTCCAGTGGGTCGAACGCGTCGACGCGCAGCGACAGCTTCCTCGTCTGCTGGCGCTCCAGCCGAAGTGGGGCGCGCAGCCGATCGCCCTCGTGCCGCCACTCCGCGCCGCCCCCGAGCACGTGCGTCTCGAAGGGCAGCTCCGGATGCGCATAGCGGAAGGTCACGCCGCTCGCGATGGGAGACGCATCGACGCGCGCGTTCTGCTCGCGCACGCCGAACTGCGCCTCATCGCTCGACGCGTAGTCCGCACCGAGCAGCCAGGCGACGTCGATCTCGAGGGAATCCTGCCAGCGACTCGTGATGCACAGCGTCACGTCCAGCGAGGACGCGCACACCACGTAGCGCGCGGTGATATCCAGGTTGCGGAACAGCAGCCCGGCGCGACCGTCGAGGCCGCCGGAACCGCTGCCGCCACCGCCGCCCTTCGTGACTTCGGGGTGGATGTACGTCGCCTCCAGCACGTTCGGCGCGACCTCCGCAATCGAGCACAGGTGCGGGCGCTCGTTTGCGATGCGCAGCTGCAGTCGGCTCAGGAACCGGGCCTGCCGGAAGAAGTAGCCCGTGAGACGTTGCTCGCCTGCTTCGCCCTGCTCATCGACCACCAGCAGCGACGGGCCGCGCCACGCGTAGCGGACTCCGGGACGCTGCGTCGCGGTGGGCAGCAGCAGCGATACGAACGGTGCGGCCGGAGTCGGGACGTCAGCCATCACTGCCCCCGCACCGCACCCCCCTACCTCCTGCCGCCCGCGCCGCGCGCGCCCTGCCCTGCCGGCTGCCCCGACAGCGAGCTCGGCGCGTCCAGGTGCGCGCCGTCGTCCACACCGACACTCAGCCGGCCGACCAGCTCGCCACCCAGCCAGCCCGTGACCAGCGACAGCGCACCACCCGCGAACGAAAGCACGAGCGCGAGGCCGGACGGATCCGCCTGCGGCTCGCCGCGCAGGAACCAGCTCAGCGCGAACAGCACGACCACGACGACGTTGCCGTCGCCATGCAGCGATCCCACGCGCTTCGCGCGCGTCCCGCCGGGTATCTTCGTCCAGTCCGCCACACCGAATACCGCCGCGAGCAGACCCGACAGCACACCCGCGGCGATCAGCCAGTACGACACGATCGTCCACTCCGCGCCGCCGGTGAGCAGGTGCACGACATCGAAGATCACCGCGCCGCTCAGCAACCCCAGCGGAAGCACGATCATCATCTGGTGCACCGGATGTCCGAACAGCCTGGCCCTGGCTTCCATGTCCCACTCCGTGTGCGTGTGCGGGCACGCGTCCGTTTCCCTGCCCGTGCCCGGGCGCCTGCCCCTGAACCCCGCCCCATTCGCGGGCAACGGTGGGGCACGCACCTAATATGCCAACACATCACTTCGGAAATATCCTCCGTCCTGCGAATGCCCGGATCCGTCCCACTCGCCTTCCGCCCACCGCACTGCGATCCCCATATATGTCACTCCCACATATCCGGAGCGGGCCATGCTGACCGCCGAGCTGAAAAAGGGAACGACACCACTGCTCATCCTCGCGCTGCTCGAGGTCGAGCCGCGCCACGGCTACGAGCTGAGCCGGCTGATCGAAGCGCAGTCGCGCGGCGTGGTGCGCGTGCACGCGGCGTCGCTGTATCCCCTGCTCTACCGTCTGGAGCGGAAGAAGTGGATCGAAGGCCGCTGGGTCGAGCAGCCCGGCGAGCGCCGGCGTCGCTACTACCGCCTGACGACGTCGGGCAGGCGGCAGCTTGCGAAGCAGCGTGAGAGCTGGCTCACGTTCGCGCAGGCGGTGTCCCTGGTCGCGGGGGTGCAGCATGCCTGACTGGCGAGCGGAGATCCGGCAGCGGTTGGGTGACACGGGGCTGCGCGCCGAGGCGGACATCGTGGAGGAGCTGTCGCAGCACCTGCAGGACCGCTATGACGACCTGCGCTCGCAGGGCGTGACGGACGCGGACGCGCAGCGCACGGCGCTCGCCGAGCTGGAGGATGATGCGACGCTGGGCGCGCGCATCCGTCGCTCGGTGCCGCGCGAGTCGCCGCCGCCGGCTGCTGTCGGTGCGGCCGGGCGCAGCGGCTTTCTGTCCGGCATGGCCGGCGACCTTCGGTTGGCCGTGCGGCTGTTGCGTCGTTCACCCGGCTTCACCGCGGTCGCGATTCTCGTGATCGCGCTTGGCATCGGTGCGAACACGGCGATCTTCAGTGTGCTGAATGCCGTGCTGCTGCGTCCGCTGCCTGGTGTGGCGGAGCCGTCGCGGCTCGCCGCCGTGTACACCAGCGACTACAGCGGACCGCGCTACGGGTCATCGTCGTATGCGGATTACCTCGCCATGCGCGAGAGCGGTGCGTTCGAGGACATGGCGTCGTACACGCCCATGCCCTTCAGCATTTCGCTGGGCGAGCGGGCGGTGCGCGGCATGGGCGAAGCGGTGAGCGCGAACTACTTCGACGTGCTGGGCGTGCGGCCGCTGCGCGGTCGCTTCTTCCTGCCGCCGGAAGCCGGCCCGCCCGGCAGTGCGCCGGTGGTGGTGCTCAGTCACGGCTTCTGGCAGGACCGCCTCGGCAGCGCGGATGACGTGATCGGCCGCACACTCCGCATCAATGGCGAGCTGCTGACGGTGATCGGCGTCGCACCGGAGTCGTTCCGCGGCGCGCTCCGCGGCCTGCGCATCGACGCCTGGATCGCGCCCGGCGCGCCCGCTTCGCTGGTTGGCGGCGACTACGACCCCGATGCGCGCGGCTCGCGCGGGCTGCTGCTGTTCGGCCGTCTCGCCGCCGGTGCCACGCTGGAGAACTCGCAGACACGGCTGGACGGCCTCGCGGCACAGCTGCACGCCGCGTATCCGGACGCGTGGACGGACGTGCGCGACCAGGCGCGGGTGATCACTGCACTGTCGGAAGCCGACATGCGCGTGCCGCCGCAGGTGCGCGGCGCCGTGGTCGGCTTCTTCGGCCTGATGATGACGGTCGTCGGCATCGTGCTGCTGATCGCGTGCACCAACGTGGCGAACCTGATGCTGGCGCGGGCGGCGGCCCGCCGTGCGGAGATGGGTGTGCGCATTGCGATCGGCGCTTCGCGCGGACGGATCGTCCGCCAGCTCCTGACGGAAAGCCTGCTCATCGGGCTGATCGGCGGCGCGCTCGGCATCGCCGCAGCCATTGTGCTGACGCGACTGGTGAATGCGGTCCCTCTGCCCGTACCGGTTCCAGTGGCGCTCGACGTGCCGCTCGACGTCCGCGTGCTGCTGTTTGCCGCGGGGATCACGATGGCGGCGGGCGTGCTGTTCGGGATCGTGCCCGCACTGCAGTCCAGTCGTGCGCCCGCGCCACTCATGAAGGATGCGGTCAGTGCGCGCGGCCCGCGCATGCGGCTGCGCAACGCGCTCGTCGTGGTGCAGGTCGCCGCCTCGCTGGTGCTGCTGACCGGCGGCGCGATCTTCCTGCGCAGCCTGCTCGTCGCGCAGCAGATCGACACCGGCATCGATACCGGCAACATGCTGCTCGTCCCGTTCGACCTCGCCATCGAGGGGATGTCGGAGGATGAGGCACGGCGCTTCTACGACGAGGCGCGCGCTGTTGCTGCAGCCGTGCCCGGCGTGCGCTCCGTGACGCTCGCTGAGCGTGTGCCGCTCGGCGCAGGCTGGGCGCGCCGCTACGTCCGCGTCGAGGGCTACACGCCTGCACAGGGCGAGGACATGGAGGTGCCGTTCAACGGCGTGAGTGACGGCTACTTCGAGGGGATGGGCATCCGGCTCGCACGCGGCCGCGGCTTCACGGAAGCGGATCGCGCGGACGCACCGCGTGTCGTCGTGGTGAACGAGGCCTTCGCGCGTCGCTTCTGGCCCGGCGTTGGAGCGCTCGGCAAGCGCGTCGGCATGGGCGGCTCGGATGCGCCGTTCGCCGAGGTCGTGGGCGTGGTGCCGGACGGCAAGTATCGTTCGCTCACGGAGGAGCCGCTGCCGTACCTGTACTACCCGTACGCGCAGCGGCCGTCGCGCACGATGACGATGCAGGTGCGTACCGCGCTCGATCCCGACGTGGTCGCGCCCGTGCTGCGCGCCCGGCTGCGTGCGCTCGCGCCGGCACTGCCGGTACCCGAGATGACGACACTGCGCCAGCACGTCTCCTTTGCGACGCTCCCGCAGCGCGCCGCGGCGATCGTCCTCGCGGTGCTCGGCGTGATCGCGCTCGGCATCGCGGGCATCGGGCTCTACGGCGTCGTCTCGTACAGCGTCGCGCAGCGCACGCGCGAGTTCGGCATCCGCAACGCCCTTGGCGCGGCTGCCAGCGATGTGCAGCGCATGGTGCTGGTGCACGGGCTGAGGCTCGCGGCGATCGGCGTCGCTGCCGGGCTGCTGCTTGCGCTCGCACTGACGTGGGTGATCCGCTCGATGCTGCTGGTCAGCCCGTTCGATCCGGTCGCCCTGGTCGCAGGTGCCGTGGTCCTCACGGGCGCGGCCGCGCTGGCGAGCTGGGTGCCGGCGCGCCGGGCAATGCGCGTGAACCCGCTGGCGGCGCTGCGGATGGACGTGTAGCGGGCGGCGCGCTGCAGCGTCGCCCCTCGGAGTTCAGCGCGCTTCCTTGAACGCCTCGGTCGGGTGAATGCGCAGCGCGCGGCGCGCGGGAACGAGGCACGCGCCCAGCCCGACCAGCAGCATGACGAGCGAGGCAGCCGCCATGGGCGGCAGCACCACGGCCGGGCGGATGTCCTGCAACATGAAGTTGAGCAGCACGGCGACGATGATGTTGCCGACGACGATGCCGATGCCGACCTGCGTCGCGACGCGCCGGAACAGCGACGCCAGCACCGCACGCGAGCTCGCGCCGATGGCCACGCGGATCCCGATCTCGCGCGTGCGCAGCGCGACCGCGACGGACATCAGCGCATAGAGGCTCGCCGCGGACAGCGCCACCACGAGCAGCACGATGCCGATGCCGATGAGCACCATGCTGATGGTGCCCTGGTCCTCCTGGCGGATCGCCGCGTGCAGCGAGCGCACGTCGTGCAATCGCAGTGACGGGTCCACCTGCAGCGCGAGCGTGCGCAGACCCTGGCCGAACGCATCGGCGCCGCCGTTCACCCGCAGCACCATGAACGCCGCCTCGGTCGCGGACACGGGCGTCCACATGTAATCGGCCTCGCCGCGGTCGGTCGGCGTGAGACCGAAATTGCGCACGACGCCGATCACCTCCTGCCATGGCCCCGGCTCCTCGCCATCGGCGGCCGCGAACCGGATGCGCGTACCGACCGGATTGCCGCCGAGGTTGCGCGCCATGGACTCGTTGATCACGACTACCCCGTGCTCCGCGCCGACATCGCCGTCGCGGAACTCGCGGCCGGTGATCATCGGCAGCTGGAACGTCGCGAAGAAACCGGGGCCCGCGCCGCCGACGCGCACCCGCTGCCCTTCGGTGTTCGCCGGCACCAGGAACGGCGTACCGGAGCCGCGCTGCGCCTCGACCCGCATCAGGGGGTGATACAGACCCGGCAGCGCGCTCGTGACGGTCACGGCCGCGACGTCGGGCTCCTCCAGCAGCCGACGCGACAGCTCCTCCAGCACAGCGGCCGCCTGCTCCGCCGACACGGCTCCGGCGGTGCCGGATTCGGCGTCGACAACCGGACGGAATGTGAGGTAGTCAACGGCGGGAAACGCGGCGCGCTGCCGCGTGTCATGCCACGCTTCGAGCGCAGCCGCCATGCCGAACGGCAGGCAGAGCACGGAGAGCGCGACCTGCATGACGATGATCGCCGACCACGCGCCGCCGAACCGCATGCTCGTCCCGCCGGAGCCGATCCGTGAAAGACCGGACCGCACGTGCCGGCCGGTCGCACGCAGCGCGGGCAGCAATGCGACCATGCCCGCCCCCGCAACCGCGAGCACCGCTGCGTAGAGGATGGTCCTCGGCTCGAGGTTCGCGTCCATCCAGAACGGCAGCGGCGTGTGCCGCGCTGCCGTGAGGTCGATGGCGAACGCGATGGCCGCACGCGCGCCGAGCACGCCGACGACCGCCGAGACAGACGTGAGCACCAGCGCCTCGGCGAACAGCTGGCCCATCACGCGCCCACGCGATGCACCGAGCGCGTTGCGCACCACGATCTCGCTTTCGCGCAGCGCCGTGCGTGCGAACATCAGCGCGGCCACGTTGGCGCACGCCACGATCAGGATCAGCCATGCACCCAGGTTGAACAGGAGCAGCTCGCTCGCATCCGCCGGCTCGCGCGAGCCGGCAAACGGCAGGACCTGCGGCTGCAGGTGCTCGTGCGTTGCCGGCGACCGCTGCGCCATGCGCGCGCCCCATGCCGCCAGCTCCGCGCCGGCGCTCTCCATGCTCGCACCCGTGCGCAGCCGACCGAACACGCTGATCGCTGCACCCGCGAGCGGCTCCGCATCGGTGACGCGCAGCGGAATCCAGAACTCGTGGTTCGCCGGGAAGCGGAAGCCCTCGGGCATGACACCCACCACCGTCGCCCGCGTGCGGCCGAGCTGCACGTCCCGGCCGATCACCGTGCGGTCGGCGTCGAAGTAGCGCTGCCAGGCGTCGTAGCCGATCACGACGACGTCGTCGCTGCCCGGCACCTCGTCCGCCGCGATCAGCCGACGGCCGAGCAGCGGCGGCACTCGTGCGACGTCGAACCCCGCAGGACTCATCTCCGCCACGCGCACGATCTGGGGCGCCCTGCCCGGCAGGAGCAGATTGCGCTCGACCGTGCGGTGCGCGCCCAGCTCCTCGACGCTCGCGAGCCGATCGCGCCACTGCGTCAGCTCATGCGTCATGCGCGGCTCGGGAACGAGCGTGCGCGCGTCCCACTGCTCGATCCGCACGATGCGATCGCCGTCCTCCAGCGGCAGCCGCGGATCGTAGACCAGCATTGTCATCTCGAACCAGCCGACGCCCAGACCGATCGCGGCCGCCAGCGTGATCACGCTGATGACCGACATGCCCGGGTACTTCGCGAGCATGCGCGAGCCCAGCTTCCAGTCGAGCCACGACATCCGGAAGTCGGACCAGCGCGTGCCCGGCCGCTCGTCGTGCGCCGCCTCCGAGAACCGGTCGATACCGCCGAACGCCTTCAGTGCCGCGCGCCGTGCTTCCCTCGGCGACATGCCGTTGCGGAGATTGCGCTCCGTCTCCTGCTCGACATGGAAACGCATCTCCTCCACGGACGCGCGGTACTCCTCACGCGCGTCGCGCCATTCCCGCCAGCGCCGCAGCAGCCCGCTCACGAGGCAACCTGCGTGGCAAGCACCCGGTTCACCGCCTCCGACAGCCGCTGCCACTCGCGACGCTCCGCCGCCAGCCGCTCGCGCCCCTTTGCCGTGAGCGTATAGAACCGTGCACGCCGGTTGTTCTCCGTGACCGCCCACCGACTGCCGATCAGCCCCTGCCGCTTCAGCCGGTACAGCGACGGATAGAGCGATCCCTGGTTCACCTGCAGCTCGTTCCCCGACGCGCTGCGGATCCGGTCCATGATCCCCCAGCCGTGCGCGTCGCCGAGCTGCAGCGCCTTGAGCACCAGCAGGTCCAGCGTTCCGGTCACGAGATCTCCCCTGGGCGGCACCAACCCTCCTGGCTGAACGGGTCGCTCCTGTCGATTACCGAGTAGGAGGGTACGGCTGCTCTACTCGGTCTTCAAGTGGAGTGGGATGGGGCTGCGGGCTGACGGGGCGGAGCCGGCGGATGGGGGGACTGGTCCGCATGGCTGGGGGCGCGAGCCGACGGAGGACACCGGGCGGACCCGTTCGCCTGGGGTCAGGGCGTCACGCACCGCTCTGCCAGCACCGACCCGCACGTCGCACCCCGGCCGAGCAGGCCGACCGGCTCATCCGCCAGGCTCGGCCAGCGGATGCGGGTTACCGCTCACCGCCCGGGCGCCACGGACGGCACCGCACGACGATGCCTGGCGGCGCAACGGTTACAATGACCGCTCAGCCGCCAGGGATCGCCGCAAGGGACCAGGTGTGTGGCGGCGCAGCGGTCAGTAAGACCTGCAGGGCGACAAGAGTCTGCTTTCGACGTCGCGCGTGGCGCCACAGCGGGGGTAACGCGCCGGCTTACAGCCCGCACTGGGGTCTGCGCCATCGCGCGTGGCGCCACAGCGGGGTAACGCGTCGGGCTTACAGCCCGCACTGGGGTCTGCGCCATCGCGTGTGGCGCCACAGCGGGGTAACGCGACGGACCTACAGCCCCGCACTCCGCCGCCTGTACTCCGCCAGTGCCGCGTCCAGCCGGTCATGCGCGGTAGTATCGCCCGGAATGTTGTGCGACGGGTGGATGTGCAGCTTCACCCCGCGCTCCACCAGGATCTCGGCGACGGTCAGGATCGTCGTCCATACGACGCCCACGAAGCCCAGCGTCGAAAGCGGACCGAGCCGGTCGTAGTGGTTCCGGATCGGCACTGCCGCGTCGGTGGCGGGCACGCATGAATCGATGACGACGTCGGCAATGTCGAACACCTTCCTGCCCGACGAGTGCCGGCTCTTCACGTCCCGGAATCCCGCCGCCGAGCCGGTCACGATGACCTTCATGCCGAGCTCCTTCGCACGCAACGCGACGTCGATATTGACGTTGTTGATCCCGGAGTGCGAGAAGATCCACATGCAGTCGCGCGGGTCGAAGGTGTAGCTCTTCATGATCTCGCGGCCGTAGCCTTCCGCGCGCTCCAGGAACAGGAACTGGTGGATCCCCATCTCACCGGTGATGCGCGTGAAGAAGGTGAGCGGCAGCTCGACCATCGGATGGAACCCGACGAAGCCGCCGATGCGCGGGTACATCTCCTCCACCGGGATCGTTGCATGGCCGCAGCCGAACGTGTGGACCCAGCGTTCGGCCTCGATCGAGTCCGCCATGATCGTGGCGGCGTCCTTCACCGCATCCAGCTGGGTTGCTTCTATGGTTTCCAGAAGTGCGCGAGCCTGGCTCAGCCATTCCGTGGCAATCATTGCGTCGTCACACCCAGTAAGCGTTTGGCGCGCAGTGAGACGAGCAGCATTGCCGATCCCACCAGCGCGAGAGGAACTACGAGGAGAGAGTTGCGCAGCCCGGCCGTACCGCCGATGACCCCGGCGAGGTAGGGCAGCAGCATGCCGCCCGAGAGCGCCATGATCAGTGCAATGCTGATCGCGGTGCCGGACAGTGCGGCGTAGCGCTCGCCGATCCAGCCGACGACCACGGGGAAGGTGGCCGCGAAGCCGGCCCCGACCAGGAAGATCCCCACGGCCGCGAGCGCGATGCTGCCGGTCGTGAGCAGCAGGATCGAGCCGGCGAGGGCGATGCCGATGCATGTGAGCACGGCGCCGGCGGGCGCCACGCGTTTCAGCAGCGATCCCAGCGCCAGGCGCGCGCTCATCATGCCTAGCCAGTACAGCGAAAGAAAGAGCAGCGCCGCGCGCGCGCCGAGCGCGAGCTCTTCGCGGGCGAACGTCGCACTCCAGCCGCCCATCGTGATCTCCATGCCGCTCTGCAGGAACAGCATGGCGCCGAGGATCAGCAGCGGCCGGTCCTTCAGCAGACCGGCCACCTGGCGCAGCGGAAACGAGTGGGGCTGCTTGGGTGCCGGCAGCGCGATGAGCAGCGTCGCAACCAACGGCAGTGCGGCCAGGCCGCCGAGCAGCGCCAGCAGCGTGGTGTAAGCGATCGTTCCGGTCAGCACGCCGAGCGCGAACGGGACGCCGACGGCGCCGACGCCGAAGAACACGCCGAGCAGGCTGAGCGCGGCCGCCTTGTTCTCGGTGCTGATGTCGGCGACCAGTGCGTTGGTGCCGCCATTCACGATGCCGCCGCCGAACCCGATGAGCGCGACACCCGCGCGCAGTGCACTGAGCGACGTCCCCCACGCCAGCATCTCCAGTCCGATTGCGACGATGCCGATGCCGGCGGCGAGCGGCACACGGTACCCCGTACGATCGACCCACGGGCCGAAGACCAGCGAGCCCACCAGGATGCCGAAGCTGAGCAGCGTGAACAGCGAACCCGCCTCTGCCTTGGACACGCCGAAGCGCTCCGTGATCTCGGGCAGCACGGCGCCCAGCGATGTGAGCACGACGCCGAACACCAGCATGCCCGCGCATGCGAGTCCGAACGCCGCGCCTCGCCGATACTCTGTCATATGCGGATGCCTGTGCCGGTCGCGGGGAGTTGATCGAGCGCCACGCGCGCAGCGCCGTACAGCCCGGCATCTCCGCCCAGCGCGCTGGGCACGAGCCGGACCTGCCGGATGCTGATGGGCTGCGCCCACTGCAACGCTTCGCGATGGATGTCGTCCAGCAGCTCGACGCCCGGGCCGAAAACCCCGCCGCCGAACACGATCACCTCGGGGTTGAGCAGGCTGACCAGGTTCGCGACCGCCATGCCCCAGTATGCGACGGCGCGCTCGATCGCAGTGCGCGCAGCGGGATCGCTCGTGCGCTTCGCAAACGCGGATTCCGTCGACATGCCCGCAGCGCGTGCGATGCCCGGGCCGGACGCGTAGTACTCGAAGTTGCCGCAGTCGCGGTACGGATCCTGGTACGGTCGGTCCAGCGCGAGCCAGCCGATCGCACCGGTGATGTCGGCATGGCCACGGAGGATGCGGCCATCCACCATGATCCCCGCACCGATGCCGGTCCCCACTGCAATGAAAACGGCATTGCGCGCGCCGCGCGCACTGCCCTGCCACACCTCACCGAGGATGTAGCAGGTGCGGTCACTCTCCACCGCACATGCGACGTCGGCGCCGAGCGTCGCGCGCAGCTCGGCATGCAGCGGGTAGTCGTCCCAGCCCGGGATGTTCGGCGCCCAGACCGTGCCGGTCGCCGAACGGTAGATGCCGGGCACTGCAACGCCGACGGACCGGATCGCACCCTGCTGCCCGAACTGTCGTACGCTCTCCAGGATCAGTGCACCGACGTCGCTACCCTGCCGGCCGTCGATCGGGACGCTCGTTCGCTGAAGGATCGAACCGTCCGGCGTGAAGAGCGCGGCGGCGAGCTTGGTGCCGCCCAGGTCGAGGGCGAGGATGCCGGTCATCGGTGCCTGGCGATGGTGAGGAAGGAACTGCCGCACCCGGGACGCCTGCTCAACATCCGTCACGCACAGGAGTGTCGCAAGGGATGGCAACGGGAGGCTTGCGGCCGCTTACCCGCACCCTCGTGCGCACGGCAGCTCCATGATCGCTCGCGTACCCGTGCCGGGCTCGCTCTTCATCTCCAGGGTGCCGCCGTGCGCTTCTACAATGCCGCGTGCGATCGCGAGGCCCAGTCCCGCCCCGGCGCGATCGCCCTGCCGTGCCTGCCAGAACCGATCGAAGACATGCGCGAGCTGCTCGGTCGTCATGCCGGGCCCGGTGTCCGAGACCACGATGTGAACCCTGTCCGTGAACCCTTCGACCGATACACTCACCTCGCCGCCCTCGGGCGTGAACTTGATGGCATTGCCGATCAGGTTCCCCAGTGCCTGCAGCATCCTTGCTTCATCGGCCTCGATCCCGATCCTTGTGGACGGGCGGTTCACGCTCCAGCGCAGCGTCTTCTCGATGGCAGCCGCCGCGTACGATTCGTCGATGCGGTCGAGCAGCAGAGCGACATCGACGGGCGCGCACTCGATCGACAGCCGGCCCGCCTCGATCCTGGAAACGTCCAGCAGATCGCCGATCAGTCGATTCATTTCGTCCGCGGCGCGGATGACGATGCCCGCCATCCGTTCGGTTTCCGGGACGTCGTCACGCTCGAGCATCAGCTCCGCGGCCATGCGCACGCGATTCACCGGGTTGCGCAGATCATGCGAGACGATCGCGAGCACTTCGTCTCGTGCTGCAATCGCGTGCTCGGCGCGCTGGTAGAGCCGTGCGTTGTCGAGCGC
Organism: Longimicrobiales bacterium; assembly: GCA_035764935.1. Lineage (NCBI taxonomy): Bacteria > Pseudomonadati > Gemmatimonadota > Longimicrobiia > Longimicrobiales > Longimicrobiales bacterium. Next base: position 28,823 of record DASTYK010000073.1, read on the forward strand.
GAGCGCGGCCGTGCGCGCCAGCTCTTCGGCAAGCGATAGATCCTGACGGTCGTAGTGCCGATCCGTGCGCGTCGAGCCCAGCGTGATGACGCCAAGGATGCGACCATGCACCGCGAGCGGGACGATGATGATCGAGCGTCCGCCGAGGTCGCTCACCTGCTGATGCGTCGCTGCATCCCCCTCCCAGCTCCTGCTCGTATCCTCGATCAGGATGGGCTTGCGCGAGTGCAGCGCCTGCGCGATCAGGTCCAGCCCTTCCTCCTCCGGTCGGAAGGGTTCGGCCTTTTCCAGCAGCGGATCACGCGCATCGTCGATGTGCGCATGCGCGAGACGCTCGAGACTGCCGTCGTCGCACAGCAGGTCGATCGCCGCGAAACAGGCGACGCGCGGAATGGCCAGCCGCATCAGTCCCTGGAGCGTCTGGTCGGGCTGCAGCGATGCCGAAAGCACGCGCCCCGCGCGCGTCAGGAACCGAAGCGCCTCCCGGGAGCTGACTCGGGCCCGGTCATCCCTCTCCGCTGCATCTGCGGGTGACGTCGATCCCGCGTCGTTCGCCTCGATCACCATTTCTGCAATCCTTCCACCGATCGACTGCCTTCTGCGCACGCCGAGGCGGCTACGCAGTCTCCGCGCGACGCTTGAGTGCGTGAATCAGGCCACTGAAGATCAGGCGGTGCACCGGGTAGAGAGCATACCAGTACATCCAGCCGCCCAGCCCCCTGGGTGCGAAGAACGCGGTCTGCTGGAGCAGCGTCCGGCCATGGTCCAGGGGAGTCGTGCGGAACTGGAGCCACGCCTCCCCGGGCACC
>DASTYK010000074.1 GCA_035764935.1 Longimicrobiales bacterium
CCCGACGCTTCTTTCCCATGTGGACACCTCCTGTCCCAACATGCCGATTGGGACTGCTTGGTGTCCACCAAACCGGGGCAGGGCCACTCTGTGTACTCTGTGTGAGACAGCGCGATCGACGCAGAGGCTCAGGTAAACCGCATCCCGTTCGGCGCCACCGTGCCCGGCTTCGGCTGCGGAGCAGGCTTCGGCTTCTGCGCCGACTTCTGCTTCGGTCCCCTGCCCTGCTGCCCCTGCCGCCGTGCCGCGCCCGCTTCCGGCTGCGCGCCGGTCTTCATCGTCAGGGCGATGCGGTTGCGCTCGAGGTCCACGCTCATCACGGTGACGCGCACCTTCTGGCCGACCTTGACGACGTCGTTCGGGTCCTTGACGAAACGGTCGGCGAGCTGCGAGACGTGCACGAGGCCGTCCTGGTGCACGCCGATGTCGACGAATGCGCCGAACGCGACGATGTTGGTGACGACGCCTTCGAGCGCCATCCCAGGCAGCAGGTCCTTCGGCTCGGTCACGTCCTCCCGGAACTGCACTGCCTCGAATGCATCGCGCGGGTCGCGGCCGGGCTTGCGCAGCTCGTCCAGGATGTCGGTGAGCGTGGGCATGCCGATGCCGGCGGCCTCATCGACGTAGCGGGCGAGCTGAATGCCGTCGATCAGCGTGTCGTTGGCGATCAGTGCGCGCACCTCGACACCGAGATCGGCGGCCATGCGCTCGACCAGCTCGTAGCGCTCGGGGTGCACGGCCGTGGCGTCCAGCGGGTGCTCGCCGCCGCGGACCCGCAGGAAGCCAGCGGCCTGCTCGAACGCCTTTGCACCTAGGCGCGGCACCTCGAGCAGCTCCTTCCGGCTCCTCAGCCCGCCCTTCCGGTCGCGCAGATCGATGATGTTCTTCGCGAGGGTCGGGCCGATGCCTGCAACGTAGGAGAGCAGCGGCGCGGACGCGGTGTTCACCTCGACGCCGACGCGGTTCACGCAGATCTGCACGACCTCGTCCAGCGCCTTCTTCAGCTTCGACTGGTTCACGTCGTGCTGGTACTGCCCGACGCCGATCGACTTGGGCTCGATCTTGACCAGCTCGGCGAGCGGGTCCTGCAGGCGACGCGCGATGGACGCCGCGCCGCGCAGCGAAACGTCGAGGTCCGGCAGCTCCTCGCGGGCGACGTCGCTTGCGGAATAGACCGACGCTCCGGCCTCATTGACGACGACGATCTGCGGGCGCGTGCCGTTCAGCTCGCGCACGATCTTCTTCACCGCGCTTTCCGTCTCGCGCGACGCGGTGCCGTTGCCGATTGCGACCAGCTCGACACCGTGCTGCTGGATCATGCGCTGCACCTCGCGCGCGAAGGCGTTCTCCTGGTGCAGGTAGATCGTGTTCGTCTCGAGCAGCGCACCCGTGCGCGACGTGACGACGACCTTCACACCCGTGCGGAAGCCGGGATCCAGCCCGAGCACCACGCGCTCGCCCGCCGGCGCCGCCAGCAGGAGCTGCTCCAGGTTGCTGCCGAAGATGGTGATCGCGTCGTCATCGGCGCCGTTCTTCAATTCGAGGCGCAGCTCGACCTCGATCGATGGTGCGAGCAGGCGCTTGTAGGCGTCGGCGACGACGGCCCGCAGCGCTTCGGTGGCGCGACGACCGGACAGGACGCGTCGTTCGAGGCCGGACGTGATCTCGTCGACGGGCGCCTCGATCGTCCAGCTCAGCACCTCTTCCGCCTCGCCGCGCCGGATCGCCAGCATGCGGTGCGACGGGATCTCGGTGAGCTGCTGCGAGAACTCGTAGTAGTCGCGGAACTTGGTCGGCTTGTCCGCATGCTCGGGGCGCACGCGCGAGGCGACGATGCCCTGTGCATGCGTCCGCTCACGCACCCAGCCGCGCAGCTCGGCATCCTCAGACACGCGCTCGGCGAGGATGTCGCGCGCGCCGGCCAGCGCGGCGTCGACGTCGGCTACTTCCTTTTCGGCATCGACGTACTGTGCGGCCGCGGCAAGCGCGCCGGCGTCGTCGAGCTCACCGCTCCAGATCGCATCCGCGAGCGGCTCCAGCCCCCGTTCCTTCGCGATGGTCGCGCGCGTGCGCCGCTTCGGCTTGTAGGGGAGGTACAGGTCCTCGAGCGCCTGCTTCGTATCCGCGGCGGCGATACGCGCTCGCAGGGCGTCGTCCAGCTTGCCCTGCTCCTCGATCGAGGCGAGGATCGCGCTGCGGCGGTCCTCCAGCTCGCGCAGGTACTCGGTGCGGTCACGGACGTCGCGAAGCTGGACCTCGTCCAGCCCGCCCGTCAGCTCCTTGCGGTAGCGCGCGATGAAGGGGAGCGTCGCGCCCTCGTCGAAAAGCGCGATCGTGCTGTCGACCTGCCGCGGAGACAGGTCCAGCTCCTCCGCGACCCTCTGAATGATGCTCTGCTGATCCATTCTCTACTGCTGATTCCGGAATCATCTGGGTGAACGTGGTGAAATATCGGCCGCCGCCCGGCCGCAGACCACGGTTGACAAGCACCGTCCGCCCGTTCTCTGGCACACTGGTTGCTCTACCCCACGAGCAGGTCCCTTTTGCCTCGGGAGGCAACATGTTGTGGACGATTGTCATTATTCTGCTGGTGCTGTGGCTGCTCGGACTGGTATCCGGCTACACGCTCGGCGGGCTGCTTCACATCCTGCTGATCGTCGCGATCATCGTTGTCCTGATCCGCGTGATCCAGGGCCGGAGACCCGTCTAGCGACGGAACACACCGGCAGGGCCGCAGACAGAGCGGGCGGCCCGGACGAGCCCCGCTGCCGGCGCAGCGGGGCTCTGTCATTTGGAAACCAGGGCGGCGATGGTGGCCAGATCAGTTGGCGAGCGGGGACCAGGCACGCGGCAGCGCGATCATGGACATGCCCCCGCCCGGACGAATCGTCATCCGGAGAAAGATGCCGTCCAGCTCGTTCCCGCCATGGCTGTGCGTGTACTGCGTGACCTTCCAGCCCGCAAACGTGCCGATCGCCGCCGCCGCCAGGACGTCGCTCGCCCAGTGCTGCTGCTCGTACATGCGTGCGACGCCGGAGAGGGTTGCCGCCGAATAGAGCAGCGTACCGATCCACCACTGGTCGCCAGGCTTGCGGATGCCCGCCTCACTCGTGAGGGCTGACGCCACGGCGAACGCGGCGCTGGTATGACCCGAGGGGAAGGACTGGAAGTCGTAGTCGAGCCCGCGGAACAGCTCGAAGTCCAGCGCGTCGCCCGGGCTCTGATAGGGTCTCGCGCGCCCGGCAACGATCTTGACCAGGTACGTCGCGAGCTCGGCAGTGACCAGGGCCGTCCCCGCATGCAGCCCGACGTCGGCCCAGCCCTCATTGTCGCCGATCAGCCCATACGCGTAGGCCGCTCCCGCGCCGATCACGGCACCGGGAAAGGCGAGGTCGCGAAAAATCACTGCCGTGCGCTGGAGCGTACGGTTTTCCTCGATCGCGGGCTGGCGAAACAACCCTGACAGTGCCTGGTCGGCGGGAATGAGCAGGAGCGTGCCGCCCGCGAACCCGGCACCCCACACCGCGTCCTCTGTGGAAAACAGGGGCTGGCGCTCGATCTGCTGGCCGGCCGCTGGCACACAGAGGCCCGACAGGAGTAGCAAGAGCGTCGCGATTCTAGTATGCATCAGCAGCCTGTTTGGGATCCGATGGCTCCACGAACCGGTATCATCATCTGCTGCACCCGCCGAAACAACCACCGGCCGCCGGGGGCCGCCGCCGAGGAGGCGCTGTGAATCGTCCGTCTTTCCGTCTGTCTGCTGCCCTTGTCGCGGCGGTCGTGCTCGCTGCCTGTGGTGATTCCACGGGACCCGACCCCAGGAAGGTCGAGTCCGTCGATATCTCGCCCGACGATCCCACGATGTTCGTCGGCGAGGAGGTGCAGCTGGAGGCGACTGCACGCAACAGCAGCGGCGAAGCGGTGAGCGGCAAGACCGCGAGCTGGTCGTCGAGCAATACCAGCGTCGCCACCGTGACTGCGAACGGCGGTGTCGTTACGGGCGTAGCCGCCGGCAGCGCCCAGATCACGGCGCTGATCGACGGGAAGTCGGCATCGGTCACCGTCACGGTCAATGTGTTCGGCACCAAGCCGACCGTGACCGGGATCAGTCCGAGCCCGCTCGTTCCGGGAGCCTCCGCGACACTCACGGGCGAGGACCTGACGACGACGACGCAGGTCTACGTGAACGGCGCCCGCGCCTTCGTCAGTGCAGCCAGTGCCACGAGCGTCCAGTTCCAGGTGCCCTGCGTGGCACCCGGTGCCGCAACCGTGGTTGCGCGCAACGGCTCCGCGGACAGCGATGCCTTTGCGGCGACCGTCAATGCGACGTCGTCTGCGCCCATGGCCGTGGGCGACTTTCGTACGCTTGCCGGTACGCACTGCCTGCAGCTGCCGGCGTCGGGGAACCAGACGTACCTGATTGGCGTGCAGTCGATCAGCGAGACCGTGAGCTCGCTGACGCCGGTCACGTTCGGCATCGACGGAGCGGCGGCTGCCGCCGCCGCCGACGTCGCAGCTGCCTCGGCGCTGGTCCGCACGACCCCTGCGCTCGGTGCGTTCCGGCCGACCCTGTCGGGTGATCCGGATCAGGCACGCTGGAGCGCACACCGACGGGCAGAGCACGATCTGCGCGCGCAGGACCTCGCGACGACGCGCGCGATGCTGCGGACGTTCGGCGGCCAGGGCGGCATCGCCACCTTCGAGTCGACGACGGCAGCCGCGGTCCCGGCCGTGGGTGACGTCGTCGAGATGCGCTACCCGGATACGGCGCCCGGCAAGAACCTGTGCACGGATTTCGTACCGGTCACCGGCCGGGTACAGCACGTCAGCGCGCGCGCGATCTTCGTCGCGGACACGGCCAATCCCGATAACGGCTTCACCGCCGCCGACTACACGCACTTCGGCAGCGTCTTCGACGACAGCATCTACGACCCGCAGGTCACGTACTTCGGCGCGCCGACCGACCTGGACGACAATCAGCGGATCATCGTGCTGCTCACCAAGGAAGTGAACCGGCGCGACAACATCCTCGGCATGGTCGTCTCGTCCGACTTCTTCCCGCGCGGCACGGGGGCAGGTCAGTGCGCATCCAGTGACTACGGCGAGATCTACTACGGCCGCGTCCCGGATCCCAACGGCGAATTCGGTCAGGCGTACCCGGTCGCTTCGGCGCGACTGGACGTGCCGGCGCTGATCGCGCACGAGATGACGCACATCATCCAGTTCGGCCGCCGGCTGCAGGTGCCCAACGCCACGGATTACCAGGCGCTCTGGGAGATGGAGAGCCAGGCCACCCTCGCCGAGGAGGTGATCGGCCATCGCTTCAACCTCCGGCAGACCGGCCAGAACTACGGGTTCGACGTCGCATGGGAGAACTGCGAGTCGAACGCCACCGGCATCGCCTGGTACTGCGACAAGTTCCAGGACCTGGCGCTGTACTACGGGTTCCTGTCGGCGACGACGCGCGCGCCGGGTGCGCCGGAACAGTGCACGTTCGTCGGCCGGATCGAGGCGATTCACAACGTGCCCTGTCACGAGGGCCAGAAGCAGCGGGCAGTCTACACGGGCTGGTCGTTCCTGCGCTGGCTCTCGGACCACTACGGTGACGACCTGGGCGGTGAGGGCCAGCTGCACCGCCAGCTGATCGACAACACCATCGGCGGCTTCCAGTCGATCGCGGACGTGGTCGGCGTGCCGATCGACGAGCTGCTCGGCCGCTGGGCTGCGACACTCTACACGGACGACCGGTTCGCCGGTGTCGGCGGGCTGCTGTCGCTGCCGAGCTGGAACCTGTACGACATCGAGCAGCACCTGAACGTGAACGCCCACCTGGAGCCGTACCAGCACACGTTCACCGATGCTTCGCGCGACGTCTCCGTCCGCGCGGGATCGAGCGCGTACTTCCTGGTGAGCGGCTCCCGCCTGGCCACGGCGATCCGCGCAACGTCGCCCAACGGTGCGACGCTGCCGTCCCCGATGCGCCTGTGGGTCGCACGGGTCCAGTAGTGCGCTCCGTGGTCGCTGCCCTCGGGATCGCCCTGCTCGCGGGAGGGTGTGCCGCGCAGCAGCCGCTGCGCGGCCGCGTGGCCGTCACGAGCATGGGGCCGCGGCCGCTCACGACCCTGGTGACGGACAGCACCAGCCCCATGGTGCTCGAGGGACCACTCGAGCCGGAGCTGCGCCAGGTCAACGGCGCGTACGTCGAGGTGCAGGGGAAGCGCACGGAAACGCCACCGCACGGCGGCATCGAGGTCGAGCACTACGTGATCCTCGAGATCGAGGGCGAGGAGCCATATGTCGGCAGACTCGACTCCACGGGCACGCAGCTCACGACCGAAGACGGCAGTCTGCTCCGGCTGGTGGGGCTGCCCCGGCCGATCCACGGGGCCGCGCGGATCTGGGTGATCGGGGATCGTCGCGGGGACGTGCTGGAGGTGCGGGCTGCGGGAGTGCTGGCGCGCGACTGACGTATTTCACCGCGGAGGCGCTGAGGGCGCTGAGCGTAGCAGGCAATGTTGCTCGCATTACCGTTCCATTCGATACGCGCAACCTTGCCTTGAATAATCACAGGCAACGTTGCTCGCGTTGCCGCCCCATTCGATACGCGCACGTTGCCTTGAATAATCACAGGCAACGTTGCTCGCGTTGCCGCCCCGCTCGATACGCGCAACGCTGCCTTGAATAATCACAGGCAACGTTGCTCGCGTTGCCGCCCCGCTCGATACGCGCAACGTTGTCTCGCAACCGCGGCATCGCGAACAGAAACGG
>DASTYK010000075.1 GCA_035764935.1 Longimicrobiales bacterium
CCGCTGAGCACTGCGAAAAACGCCCCGATGCTTCCGATGACAGCGTTGAACACCAGCTCACCCCCCTCCGGAAGTCATGTCGGTAGCTAGAAAACCGCATCACTCCGCTAGGCCGCTGGTCCGCTATGATCGACCCTTGCCCGCCTTTCCAGGTACAGGTAGACGTCCGTCCGACCTGATATGACATCACCGCCAAAGTTATAGTGACTGGATACACACGCGCCCCACGTTAGGCGACATTATCCTTCGGCGGCAGATCTGTGTAGTCTGGGGAACCATTTAATTATGCTGACGGGATGCAAGGTAAGTCAAGCTTTGAGAATCCTTTGGATGGAGCGGCTGCGTCTGTCCCGCCCTCGACCAACCTATTAAACTCGCCCCATGGATTACCCAGGCAGAGACGGCTGGGTGGAAGTCATCAGCGGCGTCATGTTCAGCGGCAAGTCCGAGGAACTGCTGCGCCGGGTCCGACGTGCCACCCTGGCCCGGAAGTGCGTCCAGGTCTTCAAGTCACACCTGGACGAACGCTACGGCGGACTTGGATTTGTAAGCACACACGACGGCGGTCGGATCGAGTCCGAGCCGGTCTCGACATCCGCGGAGATCGCGGAACGTGTTCGGGGCGATACACAGGTCGTGGCGATCGACGAGGTACAGTTCCTCGATAGCGGAATCGTCGCCGTCGTGTCGGAGCTGGCTGACCGGGGCGTACGCGTGATCGTCTCGGGAACCGACATGGACTTCCGGGGGGAGCCGTTCGGCCCGATACCTCAACTGCTGGCCATCGCCGAGAAGGTCGACAAACTCTACGCGATCTGCGTCGTCTGTGGGCAACTGGCAACCCGGAACCAGCGCCTGATCGACGGCAGGCCCGCGCCTGCGGAAGGGCCCACGATCCAGGTCGGTGGGACCGAAACGTACGAGGCGCGGTGCCGCAATTGCCACGTCGTACCCAGCCGGGATCGCGCGCAGATTCGACTTCTTGACTGAAGCAGCCGTAACGTCCCGCCGAGCCATTCCGGCGCCCCGCGCCGGGGGCAGAGTTCCGCCGCATGCAAGACTCCATGCGCGCGGCGCTGCAGGCCTGGAAGGCAGGGGACACCCAGCCGCTCATCGAACTCCTCGGCTTTCGCCCCGAAGCCGGCGCAACCAGTGAGGCGATTGCCACGATCGGGCGTGCCGGTACGACGAGCGCCGTCCTGCTTCGCTGCGAGGCTTCGGAGGCGCCTGCCGTTGCCAGGACCGTTCGGGCCCGCGACGGCATCCGCCAGCACCTCTTCATCATCCGCACGCCGGACCCTGACCGCCTCGAGCTGATCGCGTTCCGGCCGGACGGCGAGCCATGCCGGCTCGCGGCAGGAATAGACCAGATCCGGCCCGCCGACCTGGACACCCTGCGTGAGATGGCATCGGAGGGCGAGGTGGGCATTGCGCTCTTCCTGAAGCACCTTCGTGCACTCGATCGACGTCGTGTAACGCGCCGATTCTTCGAGGCGTTCCGCGCCATGCGCTCCCGTGTTGCCGCGGAGTGGACCGGTGTTCCCACGACTCGCCGCCGCGAGCGCGAGCGCCTCGCGCTGCTGTTTCTGTCCCGACTGATGTTCCTCTACTTCCTGCAGCGGGAGGGCCGGCTTGCCGGTCGCACAGACTATTTCCGTTGGTTGCGCGGCAGGTATGCCCGCCTCGGCACGGAGCGCAGCTTCTATCGGGCGGTCCTGGTCCCGCTCTTCCACGGTGCGCTGAATCGCCGCCCCGCTCATCGCACCGGGCCAGCGAGACGACTCGGACGCCTGCCGTACCTCAACGGGGGCCTGTTCGAGCGGGATCCACTGGAGCATCGCTACAAGGGCCTGGACCTGCCGCTGCCGGTAAGCGATGCCGTGTTCGATGAGCTGCTGGAGCGCTACCGCTTCACGACCCGCGAGCATGCCGCCACGCTGGGCGAGGGCGGCGACGGCGCCGTGGATCCGGAGATGCTGGGCAGGGTCTTCGAGGGCTTGATGGACAGTGACGAGCGAGGTCGCACCGGCACGTTCTTCACCCCGGCACCTCTCGTCGACGAGGTCGTCCGTCACGCGCTCGCCGCGCGCATCGCCGACCGTTGCTCCGTTGCTGCGGATACGGCGCTGGAGTGGCTCGGCCGTCCCGAGACGGCACCATCCGCGGCGACCGAAGCGATCAGCGGCATACGCGTCCTCGATCCGGCCTGCGGCTCGGGCGCGTTTCTGCTCGGCGTGCTCACACGCATCGCTTCGTTGCGCTCGGGGAGCACCCGACAGCCCGATCTGCAGCAGATCGTTGGTGAGGCGCTGCATGGCGTCGACCTCCAGGATGATGCCGCCCTGCTGTGCGCACTTCGCCTCTGGCTCGCCCTGACGGCCTCCGCCGGTCGCAGGACGCCGCGACTTCCCAACCTGGAGCGTCGAATCCGGCAGGGTGACGCGCTGCTCGATCCGCTGGATCTGTGTGTGACCCCACGGGGCGCGCAATCGCTGACACGGGCACCGGACCCGCGGCTGCGCAAATCGATCAACGAGCTGTCCGCCGCGGCGCGCGCTTTCCTGACGGCTGAACCCGCCGACAAGCGGTCGCTCGCGCATGCGATCCAGCACCTGGAACGACAGGTCGCCGAGCACTGGGCGGACACACACCTTCAACGCCTTCACCGTGCCGAGCGCGAGCTGCGCGTAACACTCGATTCGCCCGACCTGTTCGGTCAGCGAGTCTCACCGCGACATCCGCTCCAGCATGATCTCGTCGAGATCCGGCGTCAGATGAAAGAAGCGCGCGCCCTGCAAGCTCGCCTGCGCCGCCGCGGGAACCTCCCGTTCTTCAGCTATGTCGTTCACTTCGCCGATGTGATGCCGGACGGCTTTGATGTCGTCGTGTCCAATCCACCATGGGTGCGCGCGCACAAATGGCCCGCCTCGACCGCGGCGCTGGTGCGCGAACGCTACGCGACCTGTGCGTCGCCTGGATGGGAGTACGGCGCGCGTGCTGTCGGGGTGAGCCGCGGCGTCGGTGCGCAGGTCGACCTCGCGCTGCTGTTCCTCGAACGCGCAGTCCGGGTGCTCGCCTCGGGTGGAGTCGTCGCGATGCTGCTTCCGGCCAAGCTGCTGCGCTCGCTCTATGCCGCGGGAGCACGTCGACTGCTGCTCACGGAGACTGACGTGCTGCGCATCGAAGATCGCAGCCTCGATGCGCGGACGGGCTTCGATGCGGACGCATTCGTCGTCACGATCGTCGCACGGCGAAAGCACGCACGCGATCTCGGGCAAGCCCGTGTTCAGGTCGTGATGCACCGCGCCAACGCTCCGCGTATGCAATGCTCGCTCAGCCCCGGTGAGCTCCCGTTGATCGCGAGTGACGTGGACGCTCCCTGGCTGATCGCGCCGGACGAGGTGCGACCAATCCTGCGCCGCATGCAGGAGGCGGGCGCGGCAATCGGCAGGCATTCCGGCGTACGGATTCGTCGCGGAGTAATGACCGGGGCGAATGACGTGATGCTGCTCGAACAGGTGGAGCACGTGCTCGGCGGCCTTGCGCGGGTCCGCTCTCAAGGATGCCGTGGTGCCGAAGACGAGTTCAGTGCTACGATCGAGAGCGATTGTATTAGACCGGTGCTGCGCGGCGCGGACGTACGCGCCTGGCAATGCACACCGTCGTGCCACGTCATCTGGCTCTACGATCAGCACCTGCGTTTGCGGCATCCTCCCCGACACACACAGCGCTACCTCGAGCGCCACGCGGAGCGGCTCGGCAAACGGCCGGGCAACGCGGCGCACGGTGCGCTCTTCCGTCTTTCGGGAGCATTGCTCGAGAGCATGGTCGTATGGCGGGACATCGCGCCTTCACTTCAGGCTGCAGCGCTCCCGCGCTGTGACGGGCGGCCTGTGCCCCTCAACTCGGTGTATTTCATCAGCGTCGGCCGCGACGATGACGCGGCATTGCTTCTCGCCGCGTACCTCAACTCGCTGCCCGTTCGCGTCTTCGCCCGCACGGTCGCCGAGCGTGCCAAGGACGGATTCTTCCGGTTCTTTGCGTGGACCATTGCCGTGACGCCGCTTCCACGGTCATGGAGGCAGGACACTGCACGTGAGCTGATTGCCCTGACCCGGGCTGCTCACACTGCGGGTGCTGCGCCGGACATTCTCTCCCGCATCGATGCCGCAGTCGGCGCCGTGTACGGGCTCACCTCTGAGGATCTGGCCACACTGCGGCAGTTCGATGCATGGCTGTCCGGCGAACCGAGATGAGGTTGCACGCGCCCGGCCTGGTCGTGATATCCGGTGCTGCGGAACCGGAGCTGATGGAATCCACGATGCGAGACCTGCTGGCTGCATCGTCCGACGTGGCGCTGGCCGTGGAGCATGTTCGTCTGCCGTCGCTGCACCGCGTCATCGATGTGCTGGAGCACGTCGGTCACTGTCGCATGGCACTCGCGCGACTCGAGCTGCACCACCTGGGCATCGGCCCTCGGCCGGATGGTGCGGACCGCAAGGGCGTCGAGCGACTGCTGGCCTACGCAGCCAGCGGCCGGCTCGAGATCCGGTCCGCAGGTGCGATGCGCTGGGATCCTGATTTCTCGCTGTTCAGGATGGCGGATCGACGCTGCGGCACGTTTTGCCTGTTCGGTGCACACTACCTTGCACCGCCGCATCCCGGGCTGGACTGGCCGCTTACATGCCTGCTCACCCGACGCGCCGCCGTCAGGCGAGTGGCAGCTCATTTCGAGCAGCTGTGGGACGCAGCCCATGATGTGCTCGGACCGGTTGTGGAATCGCTGGAGCGGGAGCTCTGCGGTTCACGCTGACTCCGCCGGCCGAAGTGTGGTCGATTCTCGCGCGGACCCTCATCGGTCCGCAGGACCATGCCCCGGATGGCCAGCGGCTGCCGCTCACGCGCCTGCAGGAGGAGGGCGCCCGACGAGCAATCGGGATCATGACGCGGTACGGCGGCGTGATCGTCGCCGACAGCGTCGGCATGGGAAAGACGTTTGTCGCGCTGCGAATGGTCCGGGACGCGCTCGCGCGTGACTGGAACATCATCGTCGTCGTTCCTGCAACACTGCGACGGAAGTGGTGGGCAGCGCTCGGATCCGCTGGTGCTGCTCCGCAGATGGCGCCTCCGGCCGGGCAAGCCCCTGCGAGTCGCGTCATTCTCACATCCCATGCGCGCGTTCATCATCTCGGGATTGCTCGCGATGACCGGCCGCGCCTTGTAATCGTCGACGAGGCCCACCAGTTCCGGAACCCGCGCACCGCCCGGTATCGTGCGCTGGCACGGGTTACGGCCGATGCCCACGTAGTGCTGCTGACGGCCACACCGATCAACAATCGTGCTGCGGACCTGTACTGGCTGCTGCGGTTGTTTCTGGGTGACGGCGCCCTTGCCGGAGTGGGTGTGCCCGATCTCAGAGCCGCTCTGCTCGAGTCGGACTCGCGGGACGATGCGCTCATGCGACGCGCAGCGGCAGCAATCGTCGTGCGCCGCACGCGCGCGGACTGGGCTCGCGCCGGCGAAGATAATGTCGCAAACGTCCGGTTCCCCCGGCACCATCCGCCGCGCGCCGTGGCATACGAACCGGACATGGATGAGTTGGGCCTCCTCAGCTCCATAGAGCAATCATTGCCGCGACTGCGGCTCTCCGCGTTCGAAGTGCCGCGCCGGCATATGCACCGCGCACCGGGAAGCACCGCGATGCTCGTGCGCTTCGGGCTGCTGAAGCGGGCCGAGTCCAGCACGGCTGCGCTCCGCGAGTCGCTTCTGCGACTCCTGCGGTTCCTGGATGCGTTTGCCGATGCCGTTGCGTGCGGAGGGTACATCCGCGCAGGGGACATGCGTGAGCGCGATGCGCTGCAGCTCGCATTGACGGCACTGGTCGCACGACCGCTGCCCCGCTCCGCTGACCGCGCAGCCCTGCACGAGGACGTGCTCCACGACAGCGAACTCGTCCGGCAGATGCTCGCAGCCGTTCCATCCGGCGTTCCGGCCAAGCTGAGAGCACTGCGCGCACTGCTGCGGGAGCTGGACGACTCCAGGTGTGTGGTTTTCACGGAGTACACTGAAACGGCGGAAGCACTGTTCACTGCACTGCCGCGTGCTGGTACTGCACTGCTGCACGGAACCCGTGCAGCGGTTGCGAGCGGTGCCGCCAGCCGCAGGTCGGTCCTGGAAGCCTTTGCCCCCATCGCCTCCGGCTGCGCCTCGCCGCAGCTGCACGAGCGCATCCAGACCCTGATTGCGACTGACGTCCTCGCCGAAGGACTCGACCTCCAGGATGCGAACCACTGCATCAGCTACGACCTGCCCTGGAACCCCGTCCGGCTGATGCAGCGGGCCGGTCGAATCGACCGGCTCGGCTCGCCTCACTCGGACGTGTACGTCTGGTACTTCCAGCCGCGCAACGAGATCGAACGGTGGATCGGGCTCATGCGGCGGCTGCGCGGAAAGGTCGAAACCATCGCGCGCGCCGTCGGCGCAGAGCACGGAGTCGTCGGCGAAGGAGACGGCGAGGGCAGCGCAGCGCCCGGAGCCATCGTCGCGGCAGCCAGCGAGGTCACCCCGGAGAAGCGAATTGGCGCACGACGCGGAGCGGCCGGTGCTGAGCACGACGATGCCGTCCTCAGGATGTTGGGTGCATTGCTCGATCGTGTCGCGCCGCATTCCCCTGAACGCCGGCAAGCGTGCGACGTGGATGTGACAAAGTCGGCCAATCCCGTGAGAGGCGCCGTGATCGCCATCGACGCCAGTGTGCTCGACGACCTCGTCGGAGCATGCGGCCAAAGCGCGGCCCACCTGCCCGAAGATCGTGACGCCATGCCCGGCACGCGCCCGGTTCCGCACGTTGATCGCCTGCTGCTCGTTCGGCGCGAGGCGGGTGACGGCGCATGGGTCGACTGCCTCGCGCTGCGTACGAGCGATGCGGGCAGGCCCACGATGCTTGACCCGCCGTCCACCCTGCGGATGACGCTCCGCCTGGGCGAGTTGCTCGCCGCAGGACGATGGTCGCAGCCGGACGGTGGCGTCGCACTCCTGCCGGCTGCGTGCGAGACAGTCGGCGCAGCCGCCGACGTGGTCAACCGTGACCCCGCCGCCCGGGCCGTGGCCGATCGGATCCGGTCCGTGCTCCTCCGCAGCGGTGGCTCGGCCGACCCGGTCAGCCTGGCGCGGGCCGATCGGCTGCTGCAATGCCTGGAGCCCGGGGTTCCTGCCGCTACCGCGAACGCGCTCGCAACCCTCCTCCGACGTTCCGGCCAGTCCGATCTCGGGCTCCTGCTCGACCGGCTCGAGACGCTGCTCCCCTCAGGGCGCCGCCCGCGCGTCACGGTCGCGTTGCTCATCTGCGCCCGCAACGGATGAGCGGTACGGCAGCTTGACCGCCCTGCGCAACCGCTTGTATATTTGGAGGCTCGGATATTCCCGCGTAGCTCAGTTGGTAGAGCAGGTGACTGTTAATCACCGGGTCAGAGGTTCGAGTCCTCTCGCGGGAGCTACATAACGACGCGGCTTTTCGGGCCGTCTGGGTTCTCTCAGGCGGCCCTTTTCGCGTCTCTGTGTGCCGGGAGTGTGTACCGCTGGCGACCGGCACCACTTACTCTCACTCGCCATACCGGCGTCAAGTGCGTGGACTTGCAGACGCCGGCCGGTTCGCTGCGGGCTCAGCCCGTTGTCAGGTCCATGTGCGGCTCTTCCGTGCGTCGGGCGCAAACTCGGCCGCACTGCGCGTCGCCATCTCCTCGTAGACCGCCCACCGCTGGTTGACGGCCTCCTGCCCCAGCGCGAGCAGGCGCTCGGCCTCCTCCGGACTGGCATTCGTCAGCATGCGGTAGCGCAGTTCCCGGTAGATGTAGTCCGAGAGCGGAATCGACGGACGCGGCGAGTCGAGCTGGAACGGATTGCCGCCCGCTGCACGGACCACCGGGTCGAAGCGGATGAGCGGCCAGTGCCCGGAACGCACCGCGCGCTGCTGCTGGCTCAAGCCCTCGCTCATGTCGATGCCGTGAGCGATGCAGTGGCTGTATGCGATGATGAGCGACGGCCCTTCGTACGCTTCCGCCTCGCGGAACGCGCGCAGCGTCTGCTGCGGGTCGGCGCCCATGGCGACACGCGCGACGTACACGCTGCCGTACGCGATGGCCTGGAGCGCGAGATCCTTCTTCGGCACGGCCTTGCCCGCGGCTGCGAACCGGGCGACGGCGCCGAGCGGCGTCGCCTTCGAGGACTGGCCGCCCGTGTTCGAATAGACCTCGGTGTCGAGCACGAGGACGTTGACGTTGCGGCCGCTCGCGAGCACGTGGTCGAGGCCGCCGGAGCCGATGTCGTACGCCCAGCCGTCACCGCCGACGATCCAGATGCTGCGGCGGATGAGATGGTCGATGACGCTGCGCAGGTCGGCGACGGCCGGATCGTCCATGCCATCGATGCGACGCTGCAGCTCCTCGACGCGCGCGCGTTGCGCTGCCAGCTCGGATTCGCGCACCTGGGGCGCCTCGAGAATGCCGTCCACCAGTTCTGCGCCAACGCGGTCACGCAACTCGGCCAGTCGCGTGCGCGCGAGTCGCGTGTGCAGGTCGGCCGCGAGCTGCAGTCCCAACCCGAACTCGGCGTTGTCCTCGAAGAGCGAATTGGACCAGGCCGGTCCGCGCCCCTGCCCGTTCGTCGTCCACGGTGTGGTCGGCAGGTTGCCGCCATAGATCGAGGAGCAGCCCGTCGCATTCGCGACCGTCGTCCGGTCGCCGAACAGCTGGGTGAGCAGCTTCAGGTACGGTGTCTCGCCGCAGCCCGAGCATGCGCCGGAGAACTCGAAGAGCGGCTCGAGGAACTGCGTGCCGCGGACCGTGCCGAAATCGACCCGCGACCGATTGTTGACCGGGATCGTCTCGAAGAACGCAACCTCACCCGGGCCATCCTTATGGCGTGGGCCGGCCGCGACGAGGTTGATCGCCCTGCGCGCGGTGCCCGGCACAGGGCTGATCGGACACGCCTCGACGCACAGGCCGCAGCCGGTGCAGTCCTCGGTATAGATTTGCAGCGTGTAGCGCGTGTCAGGCAGTCCGGCCGCATTGAGCGGAGCGCTTGCGAACGATGCAGGCGCACCTGCCAGGACCGCCTCGTCGTAGAACTTCGCTCGGATCACGCTGTGCGGGCAGACGAAGCCGCAGTTGCCGCACTGGATGCAGGTCTGCGGGTCCCATTCGGCGACGAGGTCGGAGATGCGCCGCTTCTCGTATGCAGTGGTCCCGCTGGGCCAGGTCCCGTCGATCGGCAGCGCACTCACAGGCAGTTCGTCGCCGCGACCGGCCATCATCAACGCCGTCACGCCGCGGACGAATTCAGGTGCATCGTCGGGGATGAGCGACGGCCGTGCGCGGGTGGACCGGGCACCGGCACTGGTGTCGATCTCGTGCAGGTGTGCGACGGCAGCATCGACAGCGGCCTCATTGCGCTCGATGATCTCAGCACCACGGCGCGCGTACGTCTTGCGGATGGCCCGCTTGATCCGCTCGATCGCCTCGTCCCCGGGCAGCACACCCGAGATGGCGAAGAAGCAGGTCTGCAGCACGGTGTTGGTGCGGCCGGCCAGCCCGGCGTCGGCTGCGACACTGTCGGCATCGATCGCGAACAGCCGCAGCCTCCTGCTGACGATCGCGTCCTGCACCGGTTCGCTCAGGCTCGCCCACACCTGGTCCTTCGGCGTCGCCGTGTTCAACAGCACGACAGCACCGGGTTGCGCCAAGGCGAGGACGTCGAGGGTGTCGAGTAGCCCTTCGTGGTGAATGCCGACGAACTGCGCACGGTTCACGAGCCACGGCGCGGCGATCGGATGCGGGCCGAAACGCAGGTGCGAGATCGTCGTACCGCCGGACTTCTTGGAGTCATAGACGAAATACGCCTGCGCGTACCTTTCCTCGCCCAGGATCTTGATGGTGTTCTTGTTCGCGCCGACCGTGCCGTCTGAGCCAATGCCGTAGAACACCGCGCGTACGGTCTCGCGGTCCTCGATGTCCAGGTCCGCGTCGTAGTCGATGGAGGTGCCGGAGACGTCGTCCGTGATGCCGACCGTGAACCGGCGCGGCGGCTCCGGTCGGGCCAGTGCGGCAAACACGCCTGCCACCATGCCGGGCGTGAACTCCTTGGACGAAAGGCCGTACCTGCCACCCGTGACACGCGGCATGGCCGGCCGTTCGCCACCGGCCACCGCCTCGGCGAGTGCGGCAACGACGTCGAGGTACAGCGGCTCACCGCCCGCGCCGGGCTCCTTGGTGCGGTCGAGCACGACGACGGCGCGCGTCGATGCCGGGATCGCGGCGACAAGTTCCTCTGCAGGGAACGGCCGGTACAGCCGGACCTGGAGCACACCGACCTTCTCGCCCGCTGCGACGAGGTGCCGCACGGTCCCGGCCGCGGTCTGCCCACCCGAGCCCATGATGACGATGACGCGGTCCGCGTCGGGTGCACCGGTATACGCCACCAGATCGTAATGCCGGCCGGTCAGGGCACCGAGTTCGCGCATGACATCGCGGACGATGCCCGGCGTCGCTGCATAGAACGGGTTGACCGTCTCGCGCGCCTGGAAGTAGACGTCCGGGTTCTGCGCGGTGCCGCGGATGAACGGACGCTCCGGACTGAGCGAGCGGAGCCGGTGCTCGCGCACCAGCGTTTCCGGCACGAGCGCGCGCAGTACCTCGTCATCGAGCAGGTCTACCGTGTTCAGCTCGTGCGAGGTGCGGAAGCCGTCGAAGAAATGCAGGAACGGCACGCGGCTGCGCAGCGTTGCCGCCTGCGCGACGAGGGCGAGGTCGTGCGCCTCCTGTACCGATGCGGATGAGAGCAGCGCGAAGCCGGTCTGCCGCACCGCCATGACGTCCTGGTGATCACCGAAGATCGACAGTCCCTGCGCCGCGATGGATCGCGCGGCAACGTGGAACACCGTCGGGGTCAGCTCGCCGGCGATCTTGTACATGTTGGGGATCATCAGCAGCAGGCCCTGCGACGCCGTGAACGTCGTCGAGAGCGCACCGCCCTGCAGTGCACCGTGCAGCGCGCCCGCGGCACCTCCCTCGCTCTGCATCTCGATCACGGTCGGTACCGTGCCCCAGATGTTGGCGACGTCGTGACTCGACCACTCGTCGGCGAGTTCCGCCATCGTCGAGGACGGCGTGATCGGGTAGATGCTGCACAGCTCGCTCAGGCGGTATGCGACGCGCACCGCCGCCTCGTTGCCGTCGATCGTCACCCTCTGGGGCGCGGCGGTCCGGGTGGCCGTGATAATCATCGCCCGGCTCCTGCAGCGGGAAGGAACACGTTGTACGGCAGTGGATCCAGCTCGCCGATCATCTCGATCGCGTGGACCGGGCACTGGCGGGAGCACGTCGCGCAGCCCGTGCATCGGTCGTAATCGAATGCATACCGCTGCCCGGCACCGAGCTTGACGATCGCGTCCTCCGGGCAGGAGCCGAGACAGCCATCGCACTCGAAGCAGTTGCCGCAGGAGAGGCAGCGCCCTGCCTCGAACTCCGCTTCCGATGCGGACAGCCCGGCCATCACCTCGTCGAAACTCCTGACCCGCGCCGCCGGATCGAGCGCCTCCTGTTCGCGACGTGCATGGTCGCCGAAATACCAGAGGTTGAGCCTGTCGAGACTGACTTCGGGATGCCTGGGTCGCGGCTGATGGACGCGCCCGCGCAGCCATGCGTCGATGTTACGCGCGGCTTTTTTGCCGTGACCGACACCCACGGTGACGGTGCGCTCGCTCGGCACGGCATCGCCGCCTGCAAAGACACCGGGCGCGCCGGTCATCAGTGTCGCCGGATCGACCTGCACGACGTCACCGTCGAAATCGATCCCCGGCAGCGCGGCGAGGAAGCGGGTGTCGCTCTCCTGGCCGAGCGCGAGGATGACCGTGTCGGCCTCGAGCGTCTCGAACTGGCCGGTCGGTCGGGGTTTGCCTTTTTCGTCGAGCTCCTGGATCTCGACCGTGAGGTCGCCCGCGCCCATCGATGCGATCGTGCGCAGCCAGTTGATGCGGATGCCCTCCGCCTCGGCGTCGCTCGCCTCCTCCTCCTGCGCAGGCATCTGCTCGCGCGTGCGCCGGTAGACGATGATCGTGTCGTCCGCGCCGAGCCGGCGCGCGACACGCGCCGCATCCATCGCGGTGTTGCCACCACCATAGACCGCGACGCGGCCGAGCGAACCGGTACTCTCACCGGACTCGACACCGCGCAGGAAGGAAACCGCATCGAGAATGCGGCCCGCGTCCTGGTTGGGGATGTCCACGCGCTTCGACAGGTGCGCGCCGACTGCGACGAAGGCCGCGTCGAAAGCGCCGCGCTCGATCTCGGACTGCAGGTCCGTCACGACGTGGCGCTGCTCGAACTGAATGCCGAGGTCCCCCAGCCGGGCGATCTCCGCGTCGAGCACGCCGCGCGGAAGGCGGTAACTCGGGATACCGTACCGCATCATTCCGCCGGGAAGCTCGCTGTTGTCTCGGACGACCACGTCGTGACCCAGCATGCTCAGGTGGTACGCGGCGGAAAGGCCGCTCGGCCCGGCACCAACGACGAGAACGCGCTTGCTGGTCCGGACTGGCGGGCGGACGAACGTCCAGCCCTTCTCTATCGCGAGGTCGCCCAGGAACCGCTCGACGGAATGGATCGAGACCGCGCCGTCCATGAATCCGCGGTTGCAGGCGGTCTCACACGGGTGATAGCAGACGCGACCGTGGATCGAGGGGAACGGGTTGTCCGCCGTGAGCTGGCGCCAGGCCGCCTCATGATTGCCAGCCTTCGCGTGCGCCAGCCACGCCTGGATGTTCTCACCGGCCGGGCAGCCGGCGTTGCAGGGCGGCAGCAGATCGACATAGACCGGCTTCTGCGTCCGGACCGGTCCGGCTCGGCGCCGGCCAGATCCCAGCGATGACAGTGGAGCGATATCCCGCTGCTCGTCCATCACGACGCACCTCCACCGGCGGTTGGGACATCCACGGAATCGCTGCTATTGCATGATAGTCCGCCGCGATTGGCTGCCTAGGGAGCAATGGCCTTCGGCGCGCCGGTCTGCCGCTTACGCCGTGTGGGGCCTTTCCCTGCCGGACACTTTCCTGCTGGCGCGGCCTGACCTCGAGCGTGGTGGCTTGTTGACGAGGAAATTGTGCGCGTGGTACATTTCTCTGTGTGAGATGGGAATTGAACGGGAGTGGCCCCTTTCTCCCGCCCATTTCTCTCGTGGGGAGCTGAACGACCCCCGGTAGTACACGCTTCCGGGGTCGTTGCACAGACGGCGGAGATTCCTCTGCGTGAGAGCCGGCGTCCGGCTCCCGACCGTTCAGACAAAAAACGCAAACGCGTGACCATTCAGGCGATGAAGCCTTTGATGCGACGCTGTCCCGGGCCGGTCGTGTGCCCGTCCGTCGGCGCTTCGGCTGTTCACCACTTCCCGCAACAGCGCGTGGCGCCGTCTCGGCAACGGGGCCGTCGGCATTCCGCGCGCCCTGTACCGGAACGTTGATTCATGCGACGCAACCGCATCACGCTGGTCCTGCTGGGCATCCTTCTCGTCACGACGAGCGGCTGTGCCTCCGTCATCAATCCGATCGGAGACCTGATGTACGGTGTGGCCGACAGCGGCACGGAGTACGAAAACGACCAGTGGACGCAGTACTCGACCTGCGATGACGGCAGTCAGTTCCGCCTCGTGTTCAATGTTTACAACAACGAGCAGTACGCGAACATCCGCAACCTGACGAACGGTCGGCTGCGGGTGATCTTCAAGTGGGACAACGGCGTGACCGACACCTTCACGCTCGAGCCAGACGAGTGGCAGCAGACGAGCCGGGTGCACGCCCGCCACGATGCCACATGGTCGTTCACGTGCAACTACCGGGCTGGTTAACCAATCAACCGTTGGAGATCCGAATGCGTGCGACGAAGCTCGCGATCCCGCTGTTTGCAGCGGGCCTGTTCCTCAGTGCGTCCGCACACGACGTGCAGGCGCAGTCCTACGCCGAGACCGTCTGGACTCAGCTGCAGCACGTCTACAGTGCAGTGAACGAGAACGACTACCGGCTCGAGAACTACATCATCGGCCGGCTCGACGACTCCGCGACGGACTCCTGGTCTTTTCAGCTCTCGGCGGGCACTACCTACATGGTCATTGGTGCCTGCGACGAGGACTGCTCGGACCTCGACATCGCGGTGCGCGACGAAGCCGGCGACGTGGTCGCTCAGGACAACCTGGACGACGATGCCCCGGTCGTGACCTTCACGCCGTCGAGATCCGGCCGGTTCAGCATCAGGACCAGCATGTACGAGTGCAATGCGTCGTACTGCTATTTCGGGTTCGGCCTCTTCAAGCGTTGACGTGGCTCGCGGCGGCGCCCTCAATGGCGTCGCCGCGTTCCGGAACCAGGCCGAGCAGCGCCACGGCCTCGGACTTCCCCCGCAACGAGACCGGCGAGACCGCCTGAAAGCGCGCGCGCTGAGCCGGATCCAGTGAAGCCACCGCCTGGTTCGAGGCCAGGAGCGCGAAGCCGAGCTCGTTGCACCTCGACTGTATGCGCGCTGCCGTATTCAGCACGTCACCGTGGTAGACATGCGCCCGCTGCAGCGTGCCGACTTCCGTGATCACGACGCGGCCCGCGTGCACACCAGCCTTGAATCCGGGCGCCAGGCCGTAGAGCTCCACGTAACGCCGGTTGCCCGCGATGACCACCGCGCGCATCCGGTCGAAGCAGTCCAGCCACCGCCCTGCAGCCCGCCGCCCCTGCCAGACGATCAGTGCCGCATCCCCGATGTACTGACACACCTCGCCCCGCGATTCGTGGATCGGCGCGGAGATGTCCACGAAGAAGTCGCGCAGCAGGGCGCTGAAGCGCTCGTCGCCGAGAACCTCGGCGGCCGTTGTCGAGCCGCGCAGGTCGACGAACATGAACTCCGCGTACACCGTCTGGGGGCGGTGGTACCGGCCGGTGAGCAGCCGTGCCACGTTGCGCGGACCTACCAGCAGGACGAGCTGCGCCAGGAAGCTCGCGCTGAAGGCGAACGCCGTCGAGAACACCAGGTCGCGCGCGAACGGCGGGCTGCCCAGGTATGCCGCGACGCATGCCGCATACTCGCACTCACCGAGGGTGGCCGGCTCGACGGACAGCACCAGCGACAGCGTCAGCGCCACGCCGAACGAGTAGGCCAGCGTGCGGATAAGGATCGCGCGCGCAAAGGAGTGGCGCTGGAACCAGCGGCGCAGCGATGTCTGGTGCTCGGCAAGGCCGATCGCCGTGCCGAGCAGCAACCCGATCGTCCCGGCCTCCAGGTACTCGACCAGCGTGCGTGGATAGAACAGGGTGTTGTAAAGGATGCCGAACATGATGCCGGCGGCTGCAAACGGCAGAATGCCCTCTGCCGCAAACCGGAGGCGGCCTCGCCCCGGAGAGACCTGGATCGGTGCAGTGCTCACACTGCCTCCGCCATGGAACCTGCTCAGCCCACCGCCGTCCTGGCACCTCGCCGCAATATACGGCCGGCCTGATCCGGCGAGGCCGACGTCGTGTCCGCAGCCGTCCATGCCCCGACGCCTGACCCAGCGCCCCGTCCCGCTGCCCTGAACAGGTCCGCCGGTCTACGTGTCGGCCCGCTCGCTCGCCTTGACACCCCACCCTCCACGCCCCAAGCTTGGTGTGTTAGATTGAGACTCATTCTCAACGAGCAAGATGACCAGAGCGATCCGTGTATTTGCCGCAGCCGCGGCGGTCCTGGCGACCGCTGCCTGCGTGGACGATACGAGCGAGCAGGCCGGGGCGACCGGCGAGGGGGCGACATCGGCGGAGGCCGGCGTCGTCAACGTGTACTCCCACAGGCATTACGACACGGACCAGGAGCTCTTCCGGCGCTTCACGGAGCAGACGGGGATCCAGGTCAACGTGGTCACGGCAGGGGCGGACGAGCTGATCGCGCGGCTGGAGTCGGAGGGGTCCTCCACCCAGGCGGACATGCTGATCACGGTGGACGCCGGCCGGCTGCACCGTGCCAAGGACCGGGGGCTGCTGCAGCCGATCACGTCGGAGACGCTGGAGCAGAACGTGCCCTCGCACCTGCGCGATCCCGACAACACCTGGTTCGGCCTCACGCGCCGCGCGCGGATCATCGCCTACGCGAAGGACAGGGTGCAGCCGTCCGAGCTTTCCACGTACGAGGCGCTGGCGCAGCCGGAGTGGCAGGGTCGTGTGACGGTCCGCTCGTCGGACAACGTCTACAACCAGTCGCTGCTGGCATCGCTGATCGCGCATGATGGTGCGGATTCGGCGCGTGCGTGGGCGCAGGGCATTGCGAGCAACCTGTCGCGCGAGCCTAGCGGTGGTGACACGGACCAGATCAAGGCGGTCGCGGCGGGCACCGGCGACGTCGCGATCGTGAACAGCTACTACCTGGCCCGGCTGCAGTCCTCGGACGACGCGGAGGAGCAGCGCATCGGCAACATGATCGCGCCGTTCTTCCCGAACCAGGACGACCGCGGCACGCACGTGAACGTGAGCGGCGCCGGTGTCACGACGCACGCGAAGAACCGTGACAACGCCGTCCGCCTGATCGAGTTCCTGTCGAGCCCGGAGGCGCAGCAGCTTTTCGCGCAGGGGAACCAGGAGTACCCGGCCAACCCGTCAGTGCAGCCGTCCGCGACGCTGGCGGCATGGGGCGAGTTCCGGGCTGACACGCTGAACCTTTCGACGCTCGGCGAGCTGAACGCCGAGGCCGTCCGTATCTTCGACGCTGCGGGATGGAGATAAGCTCTGCTGCGGTGACGCGTGCGCGCACACACGCGCGCATGTTTCCGGCGCGATCGGTTCCGGTCGCGCCGCCGCGGCGTGATGTACGTGATCGTATCCGCGCAATGCCTGCGCGCGTCGGCTTCGGTCCGCGTGCGTGGGCATTTGCTGCGCTCGCGGTAGCGAGCCTGCTGTGGATCCCGATTCTGGTGGTCGGCGCCCATGTCCTGACGCCGGCGGGCGAGACCTGGGCCCACCTGGTCGACACCGTCCTGTTCCGCTACGTCGGCAGCAGCGCCCTGCTCGTGGCTGGCACCGTCGCGCTCGCCTTCACGATCGGTGTGGGTGCGGCGTGGCTGGTGACCGCGACTGAATTCCGCGGTCGCCGCATCGTCGAGAGCATGCTGATCCTGCCGCTCGCGGTACCGGCGTACGTCGCTGCCTACACGTACTCGGGCATGCTGGACGTGACCGGTCCGATGCAGCGCGTGGTGCGCGCACTGGTGCCCGCGCTCTCCGACAGTGTGCTGCACGTGACGGTCGCCGGGCCGAAGGCGGCGATGCTGATCTTCGGGATGGTGCTGTACCCGTACGTGTACGTGATCGCGCGTGCGAGCTTCCGCCGCCAGTCGCGCACCGTGCTCGAGGCGTCGCGTGTCCTCGGCCGCAGTGCCTGGACGACGTTCCTGCGCGTTGCGCTGCCGCTCGCGCGGCCGGCCGTCGTCGCAGGGCTCGTGCTGGTCGCGCTGGAGGTGCTGAACGACTACGGCACGGTCCGCTTCCTCGGCGTGACGACGTTCACGACCGGCATCTTCCGCGCATGGTCCGGGATGGGCGACCTGGACGCGGCGATCCGCCTTGCGGGGATGCTGCTGCTGTTCGTGCTGGCGGTGCTGCTGATCGAGCGAGTGCAGCGCGGCCGCCGGCGCACGGACGCCGGTATCGAGACGGACATGCCGATGCGCCGCTGGCAGCTGCGCGGCGTGCGCGGGGCTGCGGCGTTCCTGTTCTGCGCGCTGCCGATCCTGTTCGGCTTCCTGGTGCCGGTTGCACAGCTCGGCTACTGGGCGCTCCGCACAGCCTCGCGCGTGGTCGACGCGCGGTTCCTGCAGCTCATCGTGAACAGCTTCTCGCTCGCGATCGGTGCCGCCGTCCTCGGTGTCGGCCTCGCGCTCATCGTCGCGTACGCGACGCGCGTGGTGAACGGGCGCGCCGTGAAGGCAGCCGCACGCGTCGCGGTGCTCGGCTATTCCGTGCCCGGTGCGGTGATCGCCATCGGTGTGCTCGCACCGCTCAGCGCGCTGGACCGCGGGCTCGGCTTCATGAGCGCTTCAGTGTTCGGCATCTCGACGGGTATCCTGCTCGGCGGCACGGTGGCCGCCCTGGTTTACGCGTACGCGGTCCGCTTCATGGCCGTCGCGTACCTGCCGATCGAGGCCGGCTTCGACCGCGAGTGCCGCGACCTGGACTCGGCCTCGCGCACGCTTGGCGTCGGCACGACGGGGACGCTGCGGCGCGTCGGGCTGCCGCTGCTGCGTGCCGCGCTGCTCGGCGCGGCGATCCTGGTGTTCGTCGATGTCCTCAAGGAGCTGCCGGCCACGCTGATCCTGCGACCCTTCAACTTCGATACACTGGCGACCAGGGCGTTCCAGCTCGCCTCCGACGAGCAGATTGCCGAGTCCGCATGCGCAGCACTGATCCTGATCGGCGCCGGCGTGCTGCCGGTGATCGGGCTGGACCGACTGCTCGGGGGGCGCAACAGCCGGTGAGCCGGCTGGTCCTGCGCGACGTCGGGAAGACGTACCCCGGGGCCGCGCGCGCCGCACTCCGCGCCGTCGACCTCCTGGTGGAGCCGGGCGAGCTGGTCGGCGTCGTCGGTGAGAGCGGCTCCGGCAAGACCACACTCCTCCGCACGATCGCAGGTCTCGAGTCGCCGACGACCGGCACCATCGTGATCGATGACCGCGTCGTCTCGCGCCCGCGCGACGTGGTCCCGCCCGAGCAGCGCGGCGTCGGCCTCGTCTTCCAGGATTACGCGCTCTTCCCGCACCTCACGGTCGAGCGCAACATCGCCTACGGCCTGCACCGGCTGAAGCGGCCACAACGCCTGCGGCGCGTGCAGGAGCTGCTCGAGCTGGTCGGCCTGGCGGGCCTCGGCGGGCGCTATCCGCACGAGCTGTCGGGCGGGCAGCGCCAGCGCGTCGCAATCGCGCGCGCGCTCGCACCCGATCCCGCCGTCCTGCTGCTGGACGAGCCGTTCAGCAACCTGGACACGGCACTCAAGGACGAGCTGCGCGCCGAGGTCGGCCGCATCCTGCGCGAAAGCGGCACGACCGCGCTCATCGTCGTGCACGATGCAGACGACGTCCTGGCACTGGCCGACCGTGTCGCGATCCTGCGCGACGGCGACCTCTGGCAGATCGGTTCGCCGCGCGAGCTGTACGAGCGGCCGCGCGACGCGTACGTCGCACGCTTCTTCGGGCCGACCAACATCATCCCGGCAATCGCGCGCGACGGCGTGTTCGAAACCTCGCTGGGCGACGTCGTCTCGCGACTCGCGGCAGGAAACGGCGCGCCAGTCATGCTGTCGGTGCGACCGGCGGACATCGAGCCTGCACCGGGCGGTGCAACGGCGACCGTGCTGCGCGCGAGCTACCGCGGCGCATTCGTCGAGTTCACCGCGACACTGCAGGACGAGAGTGGCACCGGACTGCAGGTCGTCGGCAATGCGCCGGCCGGTGCGAACCTGACCGTGGGGCAGGAAATCGGGCTCAGGATCCGGCAGAACGGCGTACAGCTCCTGGGCGGGGCATAGCGATGGAACGCTGATCAGCCGGCGCCCACCACCTGCACCACCTCCGTCCCCGCGATCACGAACACCCGGTCCCCGTCCGCCGGCTCGATCTCGGCCATTCCCGTGAAGTCGCCGAACGCGGGCAGCACCGCTCCCGCAGCACCGATGCGGAAGCAGGGCAGCCGCGCGCGCATGCGTGCCCGCCCGCGCAGGGTGACACCCGGATGCACGTGCCCGGCGATCACGTAGCCGAGCGGTGACTCCGCCGGATGGTGCGTCAGCACGAAGGGCGCCTCGATCATGGGCGCATCGACGCACGTGATCCCGAGCGACGCGGGCGGATCACCCGCCTCGCGGTCGTGGTTCCCGCGCACGAGCACCATCTCGACCGTGCCATGCCGGAACCGCCACTGCTCGATGGCGTCCAGCGTGGCCGGCGCGCGTCCGGCGCGAGCGTGCAGGAAATCGCCGAGAAACAGGATGCGCGCAGCATGTGTCCGCTCCAGCAGCACGTCGAGCCGCTGCAGTGATGCGTGCGTGGTACCGTGCGGCACCGGCACGCCATGCGCGCGAAACGTCGCGGCCTTGCCGAAGTGGGTATCCGCAACGATCAGCGTGCGCGTGTGCTCCCACAGCACCGCGCGTTCGGGGTGCAGCCGGAGCACCTCACCACGAACCCGCGCCTCGGCGGGAGTCGCGTCACGCACCGGCGGCGCGCTCCAGCGTCGCCTGCATCCTGCGCACGCGCGTCTCCAGCGTTTCCGACGAGACGCGCTCGCGCGTGCGGTCGACCAGCAGCGGAAACGCGAGCGGCGGGGTGCGCTTCGGCGTGGTGATCACGACACGCGCGGCCGACAGTCGCTCCAGCGTGCGGCCGAGCCGTGAGCTCTCGAGCTGGCGCTCCAGCACTTCACGGTGCGCCTGCGAGACCAGCAGGTTGCCCGGATCGAAGCGCGTGAACACGTCGAAGAACAGCCCTGCCGAGGCCTGGAGCTGGCGCGCCGTCTTGCCGGAGCGGGGAAAGCCGGGAAAGACGAGTCCCGCGACGCGCGCGATCTCGCGGAACTGCCGCTTCGCCATCTCGGTCGCATTGAGCGACGCCGTCACGTCGTCCAGCAGGTTGCGTGGCGCGAGCAGCCCCTGCTCGAGCGCTTCTTCGAGCGGCGCCTCGTCCGGCGCGAGCAGCTCCATGCCGTAGTCGTTCATGGAGAACGCAAAGCTGATCGGCTGCAGTCGCGAGATGCGATACGCGAAAAGGGCGGCCAGCCCCTCGTGCACGAGCCGCCCCTCGAACGGGTAGATGTAGTAGTGATGCCCCTCGCGCGTGCGCACGTGCTCGATCAGCAGCTCGTCGCTGGTCGGGATGCGGGACCACCTCCGCTGCACCTCGAGGATCGGCTTCACCGCCTGCATCTCCGGCCCGCGGTACTCGCCGCGCGCCGCCTCCTCGAGGCGCATGCGGAGCATGTGCGCGAGCTCGCCCGACAGCGGCAGCCGGGCTCCCATCCAGCGCGGGATCGCGCCCTTTGCCGATTGCGCGCGCCGCACCCAGGCCTTCATGTCGCGCACGCGCACGAACTCCAGCGGCTTGCCCGCGAAGATGAAGCGGTCACCCGGCGTCAGTCGCGCGATGAACGATTCCTCGACGGAACCCAGCCGCCCGCCACGCAGGTAGTGAACGGCGATCTCGGCGTCGCCGGTGATCGTGCCGATCGACATGCGGTGGCGCCGCGCGATCTGCTCGTTTGCAACGACCCACCGCCCCTCACGCTCGACGATACGCGCGTACTCGGGGTACGCCGTCAGTGCGCCGCCACCGCTGCGCGCGAAGTCGAGCACCCACGCCCACTCGTCGTCGCGCAGCTCCGCATACGCGCGCGTAGTGCGCACCTCGTCGCGCAGTGCATCCGCCTCGAAGCCGCCGCCCAGCGCCACGGTGATCACGTGCTGCACCAGCACGTCCAGCGGCCGCTCGACGGGGTAGCGCGATTCGATTGCGCCCCGCTCGATGCCGTCGCGCGCGGCCGCGACCTCGATCAGCTCGAGCGAGTGCGTCGGTACGCAGGTGACGCGGCTGACCGCGCCCGGCTGGTGGCCGCTCCGCCCGGCGCGCTGCAGCAGCCGCGCGACGCCCTTGGGGCTGCCGACCTGCAGCACGCGATCGACGGGGGAGAAGTCTACACCGAGATCCAGTGACGATGTCGCAACGACGCAGCGCAACGTCCCTTCGCGCAGCCCGCGCTCGACCCAGTCCCGCCGCTCCCGGTCCAGCGACCCGTGATGCAGTGCGATCCGGCCGGCCCAGTCGGGTCGCGCGCCGAGGATCGCCCGATACCAGATCTCCGTCTGCGAGCGCGTGTTGGTGAAGACGATCGCGCTCGCCCCCTCCTCGATCGCGGTCACCACGTGCGGCAGCATCTGCGTGCCCAGGTGACCCGCCCACGGGAAGCGCTCGATCGAGTCGGGGATCAGCGCATCGACCACCACGCGCTTCGGCTCCTGGCCACGCACGATGCAGGCGGACGCCGGCTGCGTGCCGAGCAGCGTCGCCAGCGCGTCGTCGAGGTTGCCGATCGTGGCGGACAGGCCCCAGGTGCGCAGCCCCGGTCGAAGCGCACGCAGTCGCGCGAGCGCGAGCTCCACCTGCACACCGCGCTTGGTGCCCATCAGCTCGTGCCACTCGTCCACCACCACGAGCTGCAAGGACGAGAAGAGCCCGGCAGGATCGGCCATGGAGAGAAACAGCGACAGCGACTCGGGCGTGGTCACCAGTGCCGTGGGCAGCCGCCGACGCTGCCGTGCACGCGTTGCCGAAGACGTATCCGACGTGCGTGTCTCCAGCGTCCACGGTATGCCCATGCCCTCGATCGGCAGGCGCAACGCCTCGGCCGTGTCCGCCGCCAGCGCCCGTAGCGGCGTGATCCAGAGCACCCGCAGCGGCGGCGTGGACGAGTGGTCAGAATCGTTCAGCCATTCGATGAGCGCAGCCAGCCACACCGCGTACGTCTTGCCCGTCCCCGTCGCGGCATGCACCAGCCCGCTCTGGCCGCGCGCGTACGCCTCCCACACCTCGCGCTGAAACGCAAAGGGACGCCACCCCCGCGCCCTGAACCACGACTCGACTCGCCGCGCCCCGCTCAACCGCGTCCGTGCCCCTGAATCCCGCTGTTAACCCGCCATCAACCCGCTGTCGACCCGCTGTCGGCCCGCTTCGAACCCCGGCCCCGGCCCCGGGCCCCGGGCCCCGGCCCGCCTCACTGCGAGATCAAGCCCCGCAACGTCCCCAGCGAGTCCGCATCGCGCACCACCTTGTCGGTCCGCCAGCGCAGGATACGCGGGAACCGCACCGCAATGCCCGACTTGTGCCTCGTCGACTCCTGGATCCCCTCGAACGCCAGCTCGAAGACGTGCTCGGGCTTCACGTGCCGCACCGGCCCGAACTTCTCGATCGTGTTCCGGCGGATCCACGCGTCGAGCTTCCGGATCTCCGCGTCCGTGAGCCCGGAGTACGCCTTGGCGAACGGGACCAGCTCGCCGTCGTCGTTCCACACGGCGAACGTGTAATCGGTGTGCAGCGATGCACGGCGGCCACTGCCGGGCTGCGCATAGATGAGCACCGCATCGGCCGTGTACGGCTCCACCTTCCACTTCCACCACGGCCCCTTGCGACGTCCGACGCCGTACGGCGCGTCGCGCCGCTTCAGCATCAGCCCTTCCGCGCACTCGTCGCGTGCGCGTGCCTGCTCCCGCCGCAGCTCGTCCCACGACGATGCAGTCACGACCGGCGACACGCGGAACCGATCGGTGCCACGCACCTCGGCGAGCAGCTGCACCAGCGTGTCGCGCCGCCATGCGAACGGCCGCGCCCGCACGTCCTCCCCCGCGCACTCGAGCAGATCGTACGCCACGAGCACGACCGGCACCTCGGCGAGGATCTTCGGTCCCAGCTTCGTCCGCCCGATGCGACGCTGGAGCTGCGCAAAGGGAAGCGGCGCGTCCTCGCGCCATGGCAGGATCTCACCGTCCAGCACCGTGCCGTCCGGAAGCAGCCGCGCGGCTTCCGCGATTTCCGGGAACCGCTCCGTAACCAGCTCCTCGCCACGCGTCCACAGGAACGTGCGACCGCGCCGCCGCACGAGCTGCGCGCGGATGCCGTCCCACTTCCACTCCGCCTGCCATTCGCTCACGTCGCCCAGCGCGGCGAGGTCGTTCTCGAGCGCATAGGCGAGGAAGAAGGGGTAGGGCCGGGAAAGATCGGCATCGTCGGTATCGGCAGAGACGAGCTGCGCGAACCCGCTTGCCGTCGGCTCCCAGTGGCCGGACAGCCGGTGCGCGATCGTCGGCTCGTCGATCCCGCTCGTGCCTGCCAGTGCGCGGATCACCAGGCTGCGCGACACGCCGACGCGAAACGCGCCGGTGATCAGCTTGTTCCAGACAAATCGTTCCGTGCCGTCCAGCGCACGCCATGCGCGCAGCATCGCACTGCGCTGTGCAGCCTCATCGACATTCGCGAGCGGCAGCAGCCGCTCCTCGATCCAGACGTGCAGCGGCTCGTCGCTCGTTTCCGGCGCGGCGGGAAGCAGCAGTGCGATCGTTTCTGCCAGGTCACCGACCGCGCTGTAGCACTCCTCGAACAGCCACTCGGGGACGTCCGCTTCGGCCAGTGCCCACGCGGCCAGCTTGCGCACGCCGATCAGCCGCTTCGGCCGGTTGCCGGACAGGAAATGCACCGCCCACGCAGCATCCGCGGCCGGTGCATCGCCGAAGTAGTGCACCATCGCGGCGACCTTCTCACTGGTGCGCGTCGTCGCGTCGAGGGCCTCGTAGAGGGCGGCAAACCGTTTCATCCGGCGACGTCCCCGCCGCCGGAGTCATCCTCTGCCACGGTCTCCGACTCCAGCTCGCCTTCCCACCGGCTCATGACGGCCTCCGCCTCGAGGCCGTGTTCGCGCAGCCAGCGCACGACGGGCTCGCGGTAGCCGTGCGTCACCCACACGCGCTCGGCGCCGGTCGCCTCGATGGCGGCGAGCAGTGCGGGCCAGTCGACGTGATCCGACAACACGAAGCCGCGGTCGACGCTGCGACGACGTCGTGTGCCGCGGATCTGCATCCAGCCGGAGACGAATGCGTCGGAGTGCGGGCCGAACCGGCGGAGCCAGGTGCTGCCCATCGCGGAGGGCGGGGCGACGATCAGTGCGCGCGCGAAGTCGCCTTTCTTTCCGGCCGATGCATGCATGGTCGGTGGCAGTGCGACGCCGCTAGCCCGGTAGTCCGCGTTGAGCCGCTCGACCGCGCCATGCGTGTAGATCGGCCCGATGCCGGCGTCGATTACGCCCGCGAGGATGCGCTGCGCCTTGCCCAGCGCGTAGCCGTAGACCACGGACGCGCGGCCCGCGTCGGCGTTCGCGGCCCACCACTCGCGCAGCGCCGCGAACGTTTCCGCCTGCGGTCGCCACCGGTAGATCGGCAGCCCGAACGTCGACTCGGTGATGAACGTGTGGCAGCGCAGCGGCTCGAAGGGTGTGCAGGTCGGGTCGGGCTCCGCCTTGTAATCGCCGGACACGACCCAGACCTCGCCCCTGTGCTCGATGCGGACCTGTGCGGAGCCCAGGATATGGCCGGCGGGGTGCAGCGAGACTCGCACGCCGTTCCGCTCGACGACCTCGCCCCATGCGACGGTGCGGATCTGCGCGTCAGGGCCCATGCGAGTGCGCAGCACACGCTCGCCCTCCGCCGCGGCGACATACAGCTCCGAGCCCCAGCGCGCATGGTCACCATGTGCGTGGGTGATGACCGCGCGCGGCACCGGGCGCCACGGATCGATGTGGAAGTCGCCGGCAGCGCAGTACAGGCCGGAGTCGGTCAGCTCGAGCAAGGGTGGGTCATCCTGCGTGGGACTGCTGGAGCGAAATCGCCCGTGAGACCGAAAGCCCGACCGCAGCGGCTGCGATCGGGCCTGATCTACATAATCAGCGGGCTGACCGTGCCGTCAATGGGGCGGGGTCCGTCGCGCGGGCCGCCGGGGCGATCTCCGCGGGGTCCAGGATCAGCCCGACACGCCCGTCGCCCAGGATTGCGGAGCCGCTGATGCCCGCCGGAACGCGCAGTCCGCTGGTCAGCGGCTTCGCCACGAACTGCTGCTGGCCGAGCAGCTCGTCGACCAGGAGCGCGAAGCGACGCGGACCGTCCTCCATCACCACGAGCACCGCGCGCGCCGGATCGACCTGCGCGTCCGCCACACCGAAATGCTCGTGCAGGCGCACGATGGGCACTGGCCGCTCCTGCACGATCACCATCTCGCCGCGTGACTCGCCGCCGATCGTCGCGGCAGCCACGACGGCATCCTCACGCGGCCGGAAGCTGGAGATCACGTGCAGCGACGGAAGGATGTAGCGCTCC
Source organism: Longimicrobiales bacterium (assembly GCA_035764935.1). Classification (NCBI taxonomy): domain Bacteria; kingdom Pseudomonadati; phylum Gemmatimonadota; class Longimicrobiia; order Longimicrobiales; species Longimicrobiales bacterium. The sequence continues at coordinate 25,950 of DASTYK010000075.1, forward strand.
GCGCCGACCCGGACGAGCAGGCCGTCCGTGATCGCGGTCGTGAGCGGCAGCCGGATCGTGAACGTGGTGCCTGTGCCGGTGGCGGACTCGATTTCGATCCGGCCGCGCAGCGCCTCGATGCTGCGCAGCACCACGTCCATCCCGACACCGCGGCCGGACAGGTCGGTCACGCGTTCCGCTGTCGACAGCCCGGGCGCGAAGATGAGGCGCCAGACCTCGGCGTCGCTCAGCGTGTCGCCATCCGCCACGAGCCCGCGCTCTTTGGCGATCGACAGGATGCGCTCGCGGTCGAGTCCCCTGCCGTCCTCCTGCAATTCCAGCACGACGGCACCACCCGCATGCGCTGCGGCCAGGCGCAGCGTCGCCTCGGGCGGCTTGCCACCTGCGACGCGCTCGTCCGGCCGCTCGATGCCGTGGTCGATCGCATTGCGCACCATGTGCACGAGCGGATCGGCTAGCGCCTCGACCATCCTGCGATCGATCTCGGTATCCGCGCCCTCCGTGACCAGTCTCACCTGCTTGCCGGACTGCTGCGACAGTTCGCGGACGAGCCGCTGCATGCGCTGGAACAGCGGCCGCAGCGGGATCATGCGCAGTCCCAGGCTGAGCGATTGCAGCTCGCGAACGATCCTGGACGTCTGCAGCACCTTGCCGGCGAGCGGCCCGTGCCGCTCCCGGACCACCGACTCGTCCTGCGCAACCATCGACTGCGCGACGACAAGCTCACCGACCAGGTCGAGGAGCTGATCGAGACGACGCGTTCGGACACGCGTCCATTCGCCATCCACCCCGCGTGCCTGCGCGTGCCCGGGAACGACGTCCTGCCCGCCTGCGCCGCTCGCGCCGCCACTGCGATCCGGCGCGGTGCCCACGTCGTCTGCGCCCGCGTCACTGGTGCCGCCCCGTTGATCCCGGGTGGCAGTCGGATCGTGTTCGGCCGCCGCGCGCAGCCCCGAACGCAGCGCCTGGTACTCGTCCGACGTTCCCGCCGCCTTGCCATGCATCACCCGCTCGCGCGCATGCCCGAGCAGCACGCGCGTCGCATCGGTTGCTGCCAGGAGGAGGTCGGCGTGTGCGCGCGTGAAGGGTGCTCCGCCATCGCGCACGGGGATCAGCAGCGATTCCGCGTCGTGCGCCAGGCCGGAGACCGCATCGAGCCCGAGAAACGCGGACGTGCCCTTGACCGTGTGGAACGCCCGGAGCACGACATTCACTGCCTCGATGTCCCCGGGATCGTGCTCCAGCTCGAGCAGGGCGGCCTCCGCCTGCGCCATCCAGTCCAGCGACTCCTGCATGAACTCCGGCAGGATCTCCCGCATCGCCTCGGGCGGCAGCCCGGCACCGGAGCTCATGCCCCGCTCACCTCGCCGAGCAGGATCGATGTCGCGGCATTGAGCGCAGCGGCGGGAATGTGTGCGAGCGGCAGGACGTCGCATGCACCGCCGCGCCGGATCGCTTCTTCCGGCATGCTGAACACGACGCAGCTCTTCTCGTCCTGCGCGATCGTGTGCGCGCCGGTGTCGCGCATGGTGCGCATGCCCACGGCGCCATCGCTGCCCATTCCCGTGAGCAGTACGCCCACGGCTTCGGGTCCCACTGTCTTTGCGATGGAGTGAAAGAGCACATCGACGGACGGCCGCGCGTGGTGCACGGGCGGTCCGTCGTGCAGTGCCACGCGCAGCTCGTCGCCGCGCCGCACCACGGTCATGTGGCGGTCACCGGGCGCGATGAGTGCGACGTCGGGCTCGACACGATCGCCGTCGCGTGCCTCGCGCACGTTCATCGCCGAGCGCGCATCGAGCCGGCGCGCAAAGGCGTCGGTGAAGCCCGGCGGCATGTGCTGCACGATCAGGATCGGCGGTGACCCGGCCGGCATGGCCGCGAGCAGCCGCTCGATGGCGGCCGGCCCACCCGTGGACGCGCCGATCGCGATCAGGTTCTGGCGGATGCGCGCGCGCAGGGCGGGGTTCATGCGCGGCATGTCAGGCCTGGAGTCGGCGCCGTCGTCGGGCTCATGACGCAGGTTGGCGGCGGCCGCGGCGCGGATGCCGCGCACGAGCTGCTGCATCGCCAGTCTGGCATCGCTGCCCACGCCCGGCTTCGCCACGACCTCGACCGCGCCGAACGACAGTGCCTGCAGCGCTGCCTCGCTGTTGGGCGCCGTCACCGAGCTGAAGATCACGACGGGCAGGGGATGGTACATCATGAGGCGCTCGAGGAAGTCGATGCCGTTCATGCGCGGCATCTCGACGTCGAGCGTGATCACGTCCGGCGCGATGCGGAGGATCTGCTCGCGCGCGTCGTATGCGTCCTCGGCGACGCCGACGACTTCGATGTCGCGCTCCGCATCCAGCTCCCGCTTCAGGATCGCGCGCACGACGGCGGAGTCATCGACCACGAGCACGCGAATCATGATGTGCCTGCCGGTTCGGGTTCCAGGAACAGGAGCAGCTCGGCGCGGCTCGACTCGAGGCCGAGCTCGATGCGCGCGGATGGCACCTGCTCGTCATCGCTGCCGGTCCCGGTGACGACGCGCGGCGGCATGTACTCGAACGCGCTGACGGGATGGAGCGCGGGCAGCACCTGCCCGCAGATCACGTTGGCGATCTCGCCCAGCGCATCGAGCTGGAGCGCTTCGGGCGCGACGTCCATGCCCATCATGTTCGCCGTGAGCCGTGGCAGCAGCCCCTGGCCGGCGTGCACCTGCAGCCTGCCACGGGCGGGACCGGAGAACGAGATCGTGGCAACCGCCTCCACGTTCTGGCGGCGCTGGATCTCGTCGGGCGGGATGTCCGGCAGCAGGAAGACCATGCGCTCGAACGTGTAGATCGCGGCCGAGCACAGCGTCTGCTCGAGTGTCGCGCTCATTTCTTCGCTCCCGTGAGCTCGATGACCACGTCCCGGAGCTGCTCCGGCAGGAACGGCTTGGGCAGGTAGACGGCGCCGAGCGATTCCATGTGCGTGACGCGCTCCGTCATGCGCTCGCTCGAAATGACCAGGACGGGCACCTCCGCCGTTGCAGGCTGCGCACGCATCCGCTCCAGCATCTCGTCGCCACGCATCCCCGGCATGCTGATGTCGAGCATCACGAGGTCGATCGCCTGCTCCTCCAGGAGCGCGAGGCCCTGCTCGCCATTCGCCGCCTGGTGCACCGCGCCCAGCGGGACGCCACTCATCTCGAGCGACTTCAGAATCATTGCGCGCATGACCGCGCTGTCATCGATCAGGAGTACGTTGATGGCCATGGTGCCTCACAGGTGGATGCTGCCGCCGCCTGCGCTGCGGACCTTCACAGCGCCACTGCCGACGTGCAGACTGAGCGTGCGCGACGCGGTGCCACCCACGTCCTGCGCGCTGACGAGAACCCCGTTCTTCCAGAACAACTGCCGCGCGATCAGCAGGTTGCGCCTGCCGATCTCGAAGTGGTCGCGCTCGACGTCCGCGCTGGTGCCGGCGCCGGCGATGCGGACGACCAGCCGCTCCTTGCGCGCACCACGCGCGTAGCACGCGCGGAACAGCGCGGGCAGGCCACTCTCGACGAAGACCGCCGGCTCGGTGCGCGCACGCAGCGGGTCCAGCTCGATGCGCGGGTGCACGGCGTGCAGCATCCCGCCGACGCGCGCGACCGGGTCATGCACTGCGACGCCCAGGCAGCTGCCGAGCGCGTACGTGATCAGCGTCTCACCGGGCTCCGTGCTCACGTACAGCTCGCCGAGCCCGACGACGACGAGGCGCCTGGTTGCCGGCGCGCCCCGCTCCTTCTTCCTCAGGCGATCTTCGACGTCCATCCGGATCTCACAGCCGCTGGTAGACTGCCGGTCGTACGTAATGAAACGCGTGCTCCAGGCCGGCCAGGCTCTCGGAATGCCCGGTGAACAGGTAGCCTCCCGGCCTCAGCCGGTCCCACATCCGCTGCACCAGCGTCTGCTGCGTCGCCTTGTCGAAGTAGATCATCACGTTGCGGCAGCAGATCAGGTCGAATGTGCCGCGCATTGGCCAGGTGTCCACCAGGTTGAGCCGCGCAAAGCGGACGAGGCGGCGCACTTCACCGGCGATCTCGTAACTGCGCGGATGCCGCGGCTGCACGCAGCGGAACCAGCGCTGGCGAAGCAGGGGGTGCACCGGCTCGATCGCGTCCTCCGTGTAGACCCCGCGACGGGCACGCGCGAGCATGCGCGCAGATATGTCCGTGCCCAGGATGCGCGCGTCGGCGTCCACACCGAGCATGTCCGCGAGCACCAGTGCCAGCGTGTATGCCTCCTCGCCCGACGAGCAGCCGGCGCTCCAGACGGTGAGCGGTCGATCCGCCGGCTGCAGCTCGGGCAGCACTGCACGCAGCAGGGTGAAGTGCTGCGGCTCACGGAAGAACGCGGTCTTGTTCGTGGTCAGCGCGTCGACCAGCCGCGCCATCTCCGCCCCGCCGCCGGGCTTCGTGAGCCCGGCCAGGTAGCCGTCGACGTCGTACGTGTCGAGCTCGCGCAGCCGGCTGGCCAGCCGCGACTGCACCAGGCCGATCTTGCCCTGGTGCAGGTGGATGCCGCTGCTGCGATGCACGAGGGCGCTCAGCGTGCCGAACTGATCGGGTGTGAGCATCATCGCTCCGGCTCGCTTCCAGTTCGTCCGATCAGATCGCCGGCGCTGCCTCACGACCGATAACCCCGGCGGCCGACTCCTGCAGCGCACCCGTGGTTTCTGCCGGCAGTGCCCGCTCGACATCGAGCAGCAGCAGCACACGATCGCCGTGCTGTGCCACGCCGAGCATGTAGTCGGTGTCGATGCCGCTGCCGAAGTGCGGCGCATCCTCGATGCTGCCGGCATCGAGCTGCACGACCTCCGCAACGCGGTCGACCACCAGGCCGAGCTCCATCTCGCCCGCGCGCACGACGATGATGCAGGTGCGCTGCCCGTGGTCCACGGCGTCCAGGCCGAACTGGATACGCAGATCGACCACCGGAATGACCCGGCCCCGCAGGTTGATCACGCCGCGCACGGCGTCCGGCAGCAGCGGCACACGCGTGACCGGCAGCAGCCCGATGATCTGCTGCACACAGCCGATGTCCACACCGTACTCGGTCCCGCCCAGCCCGAACACCAGCCACTTCGTGGCGGCTGCATCGCCTGCGAACCCGGCCCGCTGTTCCCGCCCCGACGGCCCCACCGGCCCCGACTGCCCGGTCGGCCCCACCACCTAGAACTCCTCCAGCGTGCGCAGGTCGTCCTCGTCGCTGAACGGGATCACCGACTCGGGATGAATGTTGTGCAACGGTGCTCTCCCGTTCGGCTGCACGGTCACTCCGCCGCCCTGCCGGCGCACCGCGAAGCGGCGCGGCGAGTTCGTGCCGTGACGGACGCCGCCACCCTGCCAGGACGCACGCTCCGCAAGCCGGAACTCGCCCACCAGGCTGCGCATCACCAGCGCCTGGCTGGACAGCTCCTCCGACGCGCTCGCGCTCTCCTCGGAGTTCGCCGCAGCGGTCTGCGTCACCGCGTTCACCTGCTCCACCGACGACGTGATCTGCGCGATGCCGCCGCTCTGCTGCTCCGTGGATCCGGCGATCTCGCCGACGACCCGGCGCACCTGGTCCGCGCGATCGGCAATCGCGCGCAGCTGCCCGGCAACCACACCGCTCAGGTCGGCGCCCTCGCGCGCACTGCCGATCGCATCCTCGATCAGCTCCGATGTAGTGCGGGCTGCCTCGGCGCTGCGGAGCGCGAGCGAGCGAACCTCCTCGGCCACCACCGCGAAGCCGCGGCCCGCCTCACCGGCCCGCGCCGCTTCCACAGCCGCATTCAATGCGAGCAGGTTCGTCTGGAACGCGATCTCGTCGATCGTCTTCACGATCTTCGCGGTCTGATCCGACGACGCGCGGATCCGCTCCATCGCCTGTGCCAGGCGCGTCATGCTCTGCACGCCCTCGTGCGCCATGCCGCGTGCGCCTTCCGAGAGATCGTCGCACTCCTGCGCGTGTGCGGCGCTCTGCCGCGTCATCGACGTCATCTCCTGCAGGCTCGCAGAGATCTCCTCGAGCGAGCTCGCCTGCTCGCTCGTGCCGTGCGCGAGCACCTGGCTCCCTGCACCGACCTGCGTCGCCGCAGAGGCGACCTGGTCCGCCGACGCCGCGATCTGCGCCAGCGCCTCCTCCATGTGGTCCATTGCGGTGTTCAGCGCGGCCATGATGCGCGCATGGTCGCCCTGGTAGCTGCCGCTCATGCGTACGGTCAGGTCCTTCGCGGCCAGCCGCTCGAGCACCTGCACCGCCTCGTTCAGCGGCGCGGCCATGCCGTCGATGATCCCGTTGATCCCCGCAACGACGTCGCGGTATGCACCATCGAAGCGCGCCACGTCTCCGCGCTTCGCCAGATCACCCGCAACCGCGGCTTCGGCAAGCGAGCGCGCTTCTGCAGTGACGCTCCGAACGGAGTCGCGCAGCGTGATGAAGGACCGGGCGAGCACGTCGTGCTCCGAGCGAGCCTCGACCGTGACATCCAGGTTGCCCGCCGCGATCTCCGCCGCCGCAGCGGCGATCTCCTTCTGCGCAGCAGCCATCCGCCGGAACGAGTCCGCCAGCCGGCCGACGTCGCCCTTGGATTGGAATGTCACGTGAATGTCGAGATTGCCGCTCGCGAGAGCGTCCGCGGCGCGCCGCATCTGGCCGAGCGCGTTGGTGATCGCGCGGCTCACGATCCAGCCGAGCCCGAGCGCGATGCTCATCGCGAGCAGTACGATCCCCCACATCGTGCGTCGCGCCTCGCTGAAGGCCGCATGGGCCGCGGCCGCGTCAGCATTGGCCGACGCTACCTCCAGCGCGAGCAGCTCCGCATGCAATCGCTCGGCATGCTCGCTGATCCGCATCATGCCGCCGATGCCGACCGCACCGGTCAGCGCGCACAGGAGTGCGACGGCCAGGAACAGGCCAAGGAGCGTCTGCGAAACGCTCAGGTCTTTCAGCCACCTGATCATCCGTGAACCCCTTCGTCGGGTGTTCTCGATGTCTGTTGTCCAGTGAAGGGCAGGGGCGGCCACAGGAGGCCAGTCGCGTGCCACCGCGGCCGTATCCGGTACAAGCCGTTACATCACAACGGCATGCGACCCGCCGCACGCACCTCGCATCAGTGCATGACAAGTGTCAGGGAACCCTGACACTCCGCCGGAGTTGCCTGCTAAGCCGATGCGGGACTGTGCGTTGGGTCGAGTGTCAGGAGAACACTACAGTATGTCAGGCGCGCCTGACACTTCGGGAGCCTGTGAAAGGCCGTGGCGACGGAGCTTGTCGTACAGCGTCGCACGGGAGATGCCGAGCATGCGGGCCGCCCGGGCGCGGTTGCCGGCCGCGCGTTGCAGTGCACCAGCGATGAATTCACGCTCTGCACCGGCCAGGTACTCGGCGAGTGTCGTGTGCTCGCCCGCCGGAGCGTGAGGTGTCGGCCCGTTGGATGCCGCGCGCAAGCCACGCACCTCGACGGGCAGCATCGCGGGCAGCAGCACCTGGGCGTCGCCGGCGTTGAGGGCGGCGTGCTCGAGCACGCTGCGCAGCTCCCGGACGTTGCCGGGCCACGAGTAGTGCAGGATCAGCTGGAGCGCCTCGCCGGAGAATTCGCGGGGTCCCCGTCCCAGCTCGCGTCGCACGGCGGCAAGCAGGTGGTGGGCGAGATCGGCGACGGCTTCGTCACCGCGCTCGCGGAGTGGCGGCAGCGTGATGACGTGGGGCGCGATGCGGTAGTACAGGTCCTCGCGGAACTCCCCCGTGCGGATGCGCTCGCGCAGGTCTCGATTCGTTGCGGTGATGACGCGCACGTCGACGGAGATCTCGCGTGTTGCACCCAGGCGGCGGAAGCGTCGTGTCTCGAGCACCTTGAGCAGCTTGGGCTGCAGCTCGGAGGCGAGGTCGCCGATCTCGTCGAGGAAGAGAGTGCCGCCGTGCGCGACCTCGAAGAGTCCGCGCTTGGGCGTCTTCGCATCGGTGAACGCGCCCTTCTCGTGACCGAAGAGCTCCGAGTCGAGGAAGGTGGCGGACAGTCCCGCGCAGTTGATCTCGACGAACGGCCCCTCGGCGCGTGGTGAGAGCGAATGCATCAGCTCGGCAAGGCGCCCCTTGCCCGTGCCGGTTTCGCCCTGCAGCAGCACGGTCGCCTCGACCGGTGCGAGCACCTCGACCCGCTGTGCGACGTCGCGCATCACAGGTGTGTCACCGAGCTCTGCGAATGCGCGCGCGTCGAGCTGGCGACGGCGGAGCAGGTATTCGGTGCGACGTCGCAGGTCCGCCTTTTCGATTGCGCGGCGCATCAGCGCCTCGAGGTGGCGCAGGTCGAAAGGCTTCTCGAGGAAGTTCTCCGCACCGAGCTGCATCGCCTCGACGGCCGGTGCGACACCGCCGTACCCGCTGAACATGATCACGGGGATGTTGGGATCGCGCTCGCGCAGGATCTGCAGTACTGCGAGGCCGCTGATGGTGGGGAGCTGGAGATCCAGCAGGACGATGTCGAACGCGCCGCCGGAGAAGCTTTCGAGTGCGTCCTCCGCCGTCGCCACGGTGGTGACGTCCCAGTCCGGCGGTGGAAACGCCAGCTCGATCATCCGGCGGATCTCGGAGTCATCGTCGACGACCAGTACGCTCGAGCTCATGGCTGCAAGGTAGGAGCGGGTGCGCGGCGCGAGCAAACCGGGGCGACCGTCGGGTATCCAGGCGCGGCGGAACTGGCTGTCGGGCAGCGGGACCCCGGACCGTCCGGGGGCTGCTCCTGGCAGCTGGCCCTGTTGTCGATCCGGCCGACCGTATACAATGGCGCCGACCGCGACGGCGCCTGGTCCAGCACCGGGCGCCGTCTCTTCGTGATGGTTACACAGGCAAATGAACGGACCTGCGCGAATCCTGGTCGTCGACGAGGACGCCGACCACCTCGAGATTGTCGCAACCCTGCTCGATCACCACGGCTACCGGGTCGCGTGTGAGACGTCGCCTGGCACCGGACTCACGACGGCCCAGGTCAGGCGCCCCGATATCATCGTGACGGCCCTGCATTTCGGCGGGCTTCCAGCCGGCCTTTCCTTCATCGACCTGCTGCGGGAACGGCCTGCGACGGCCTCCATCCCGATCGTCGTCGTCAGCTCCTTCACGGACATGCATGAGCAGGAGCTGCGCGCGCGAAACGTCCGCTGCGTCCAGAAGGGCGGCCATCTCGGCCGTATCATCGAGGAAATCGAGTCGCTGCTGGACCCGGGCTGACGGGGCCGCATTGCCCGTGTTTCGTTGCGGCTCCTTGCGGGGGAGATGTTGCTGAGTGGCGACGACTCCCCTGCGGCAGCTATCCCGGAGCCGCCTCGGGTCCTGCATCATCTGCGGCACTCTGATCCTGGGTTGAACTACCCGGGAGCGGCACCGGGCCCTGCACCGTTCTGCGGCGCTCCGATCCTGCGCCGGACTTCAGCCGCGAGCGCACGCGGCTCGACCGGTTTCGCGAAATAGCCGTCACACCCCACGGCAAACGCCATGTTGCGGTCGCCCTCCATGGCCAGCGCCGTCACCGCGATCACCGGGATCGATGCGGTAGTCGGGTCCTTCTTCAACCGCTCCGTAGCCTGAAAGCCGGTAACGCGCGGCATCTGCAGATCCATGAGGATCAGGTCGGGATGCTCGGCGTGGGCCACCTGGATGGCTTCCGCCCCATCCGCGGCCTCCAGCACGCGGTAGCCGAAGTGCGTGAGCACCATCACGTAAACCGCCCTGTTGTCGGCATTGTCGTCGGCGACCAGCACCGTCAGCTCCATCCGCATACTCCTCCGGGATTGCAGACATTGCATGTGCGGCAAACGGTGTGCCCTCGACGGCACCGCTCCCCGCGCCGCAACCGCTTCAAAAAACCGCCTGTCCTGCTATTGTTCCGCCGACGACTCCTGTAACTGAGATCGCATGGCACGGCTGGCGCAGCAGATCGGCTCGGCAATCCTCTGGTTGCTCTATACAGTTCTCGTGATCGTGTGGACGCCCCTCCTGGCGGTGCTCTACATCTTCACCGTGCCTGGTGATCCCGGTCGGTACACGGTCGGCCTCTGGTTCCGGCGCGCGGCCCGCGTGGCGGTGTGGATGAACCCCGCCTGGCGGTTCCGCACGTCCGGCGTGCGCATCAGCAACCCGCGCCGCCCCTACATCGCGGTTTCGAACCACGAGTCCTACGCCGACATCTTTCTCATCAGTCATCTGCCCTGGGAAATGAAGTGGATGTCCAAGCAGGAGATCTTCAACATCCCCTTCATGGGCTGGATGATGCGCCTCGCCGGTGACATCCCGGTCCGCCGGGGCGAGGCGCGCAGTCGTGCAGCATCGCTGCGTGAGGTGCGCGACCGGCTGGCGAAGCGTGTCTCCGTGATGATCATGCCGGAAGGCACGCGCTCGAAAACCGCGGACCTCCTGCCCTTCCGGGATGGTGCGTTCCGCGTGGCCATCGAGACCGGCACCCCGATCCTTCCAATGGCCGTCGCCGGCACGCGCCACTGCATGGCGAAAGGCTCGTTTCTGTTCTGCCGCGCGAACGCGGAGGTGCGTGTGCTGGAGCCGATCGAGACGGGCGGCATGACGCTGGACGACGTCGCATCCCTCCGTGACCGCGTGCGTGACATGATCATCCGTACGCGCGCCGATCTGCAGCAGGAGCTGGGCATCGCGGGGTGAGGATCGCTAGAGCTCGGTCCGGATCTCCCACAGGTCTGGGAAGGCGGGCTTCATCAGCGTGGTCATGAGGTAGGCGGCGCCGGCAGAGCCGCCGGTGCCGACCTTCGCGCCGATCGTACGCTCGACCATCTTCACGTGCCGGTAGCGCCACTCCTGCACACCCTCGTCCAGATCGACCAGCCGCTCGCACAGCTCGCGCGCGTTGGCATCGCTGCGATACACCTGGAGCAGCACCTCCTGGAGCTCCGGGTCGGGCTCGATCCTCTGTCGCACGTCGCGTTGCAGCTGCGCGACCGGCACGTCGTACCCGGCGCGGGCCAGCCAGGCGAGGAACGCGTCCCAGAGCGTGGGCTGCTCGTAGAGCTCGGCCAGTCGCTGCCTGGCCGCCGTGCCTTCCGGGTAGTGCTCCACTGCCGGCAGCCGCTTGTTGCCCATCATGAACTCGAGCGCACGGAACTGATACGACTGGAACCCGCTGCCGGACTCGAGACGATCACGGAACGTGAGGAACTCGAGCGGCGTCATCGTTTCGAGGATATCGATCTGCGCGACGAGCACCTTGAGAATCGTGAGCACGCGCTTCAGCGTGTGGCGCACCCGGACAGTGTCGTCCTGCGCTAACAGCGCCTGCATGCGATTCAGCTCGTGCAGGATCTGCTTGAACCAGAGCTCGTACGCCTGGTGCACGACGATGAACAGCATCTCGTCGTGCTCCGGACCGTGCGGACCATCGGAGCGCGGGGACTGGAGCGACAGCAGCTCGTCGAGGCGAAGGTAGCTCGAATAGTTCAGTGGCTCGGCCATGGAATGTCGCGGGCGGGTGGACGCTCACGCGCGAGGTGCGCGGACCGTGCCCAAGCATAATGTCGGCACGGTCGGCACGCGAATGCCAGACCCGATGATCGGCAGGTCGCGATTACACCGCTATCTGCGCTCCCCCCGCAGAGCGGCCACCCGCGCCTCGATCCACTTCGCCAGTCCCGGATGCGGCAGCAGCGCCTCGCCCGTGTACACGACCGGCAGTCCCGCCAGGTCCGCAGGGAACTTCTCGCGGCTCACCGATCCAGTGGAGATCAGGGCCGGAATGACAATGACGTCTCGGCCGGTGAGCTCGTGCTGCAGCTCGATGATCTCGCGAACGTGGCGCACAGCCTCGGCACGAACAGGCGCGGGCGCGTCGTCCCGGACCAGTCCGACCTTCACGTCACGAAAACCGGTGAGCGCCGCCACTGTATCTGCCACGGGCCGCAGATTCTGCATCCACATGGCGTTGTCTTCCGCACTGTTCGGCCCGTGGCCCAGGATGAACAGCGCACGTGAAGC